>DASWEH010000515.1:0-3901 GCA_036394895.1 Anaerolineales bacterium | reverse complement strand
CAAACGTTAAAACAACAGCAGGCGCATCATTGGCATGAGCGCCTGTTGTAAGTTTCTTGATAATTTCCTGATGGCCGCGATGAACGCCATCAAAAACACCCACAGTCAACCAGGAATTTTGCAGGTTGACTTCTTCGAGAGAACGGTAATGTAGCATATTTATAAATGCTCCCAGCGCCGGGGACGGCGCTGGACTGATAGCCACTTCATTTATTCTCAGCAGCTACTCTGCCGCCGAGGACGGCGACAGAAGCATAATTTATTATTCTGAAGTGAAAAATACTTTCTTTGGCTGCCAGGCAGGCTTGCCATCTTCACCCTGAACAGCTTCCATGAGAGCAACCAATTCACCCTGTGTACTCACGCCACGCACACGATTTCCCAGGGGCGTATCTTCTTCGGCTTTGACGCGATGCCCATGACGGACTCCTTCCACGTCATCAGGACTCAGTTCAAGGGCAGGCCAATCGCCCAGGGCTTCTGCCGCAGGGATCAGATACTGATACCAGTTCCCAGCATGGAATGCCTCCTGCAGCTTGCGCAAAGGCACTGCATCCCGCAGAGAGAAACGTCCGCTTTTGGTACGGCGCAGACCCACGAGATAGGCGCCACAACCCAATTTTTCACCGAGATCATTTGCCAGCGAACGAACGTACGTCCCTGATGAACAATGCACATCGATCACCACTTCAGGTGGGGCCCACTCCAAAACTTCCAGGTGATGAACTGTGATCTTACGCGGTTCCAGTTCGACCTCTTCACCTTTACGCGCCATTTCGTACGCTTTTCGCCCTTGCACTTTAACGGCAGAGTATGGAGGCGGCGTCTGTTCGATTTCACCGATAAAGGTTTTCAACACTTCTTCGAATTGCTGCTCCGTTACATTGATGGGTTGATTCGACTGTGTTACTTTTCCATCGGCATCGAAGGTATCGGTCCTGCCACCCAGGCGGATAATCGCTTGATATCTCTTATCGGAAGCAGAAACGTATTCACTTAATCGTACTGCTGGACCCACTAAAATAACAAGTACACCTGAGGCACGCGGGTCAAGTGTGCCAGTGTGTCCTGCACGGCGCAGGTTCGTTCCATTTCGGATTGCCTGCACCACATCATGAGAAGTCATCCCAACGGGTTTATCGACTACCAAGACCCCGGAGATTGCGTTCTTTACATCTTGACTATTCACTTTCATTCCTCCTGTTAGGCTATACCATCCTAATTATGACATATTTGTCTGAATTATAGATGAGAATTATATAGACAACATTCCTTGCGTAGCTTTTAGTACTAATGGCTGGACTTCATCCAGTGCGCCGGGGATATCTGCTCCTGCAGCCGCAGCATGGCCTCCCCCACTGAAGTGTTTTGCCACTTCTGATACATCGATCCCTGACTCCAATGCACGCCATGATACCTTGACATGATTGTCGCTTTGTTCAACGAAAATCATACCTACTTTGTTACCTTCAATCGCTGAAATCATATTGATAAGGTCTGCATCGTCGTTACCTCCATAACCCGATTTCTTTCGATCATCGAGTGTAAGTGTGGCCCACACAATTCCATTTTTTTGTTCAAGGTGCGAAAGCCCAGCTCCCCAATAGCGGGCAGCAGGAAACGTTTTTTTTACCAGCGCCTTGATGTACAAGTCTGTCATATCCACCCCTGTTTCCATCAACATGGCACATAAGCGGAGCGCAGACGGATTGGTATTCGAGGTGCGGAAGCCAAGCGTATCCGTGACAATCCCGGTCAACAACGCAGCAGCAATTGGTTTTGTAATTTTATATCCCCACTGAGGCAAGTGTCGGGCAAGGATTGCAGCTGTGGCTGCTTCTTCAGCTTCGATCAGGTTAAGTTTTCCAAAGTTCTCATTAGTCTTATGATGATCAATATTAATATCTGGTTGACCAAAATTCTCAAAGGTTTTTCCAACCCGTTTGAAGTCAGCCGCATCGACGGTAATAAATGTATCATGGTCTCCAGTTGGTTCTTTGAGGATCAGCTCACTTCCTTCCAAATGTCGGAATGAAGAAGAAACACCATCCACTAAAACCATCTGCACAGATTTCCCAGCGTCACGCAGGGCCAGACCTAAACCGAGCAAGGAGCCAATTGCATCACCATCCGGTCGGATATGCGATGCAATCACTACGCTCATTGATTTATCAAGGCGTTCTTTGATAGCCCCGATTTTCTCATCAGCCATGCTATGGTCATTCCTCTTAAAGTATCAATTTGTTTCCAGCAAGATACAACAGTTTATTGCTTTTTTCGTAATTCCGCAAGTACCTTCTCGATATGGTCGGCATTCTCGGGAGTCATATCCCAATGGAAACGCAGACGTGGGAAGGCGCGCAGTTCCATGCGCGAGGCTAGATTCCGCCTGATGAAGCCAGAGGCAGACTCTAATCCCGCAAGAACATCCGCTGAACGTGAGACGCCTTCCACTGCAGAAACAAAAACATCTGCATAAGCCAGTTCCCGATCCACCTTTACGTCGGTCACAAAAATTTGCTTCAAACGCGGATCACTGATCTCATGAATCAACATTTCTGAGAGTTCCTGACGGATACGATCCGCGATACGCTGAAGTCGAATTCCTGATGGCATATTTATTATATCCCTAAGAGGGTACAACACCTCTCAAGTTTTAGGCTCCTGACTTTTCAACCACATAACAAACTAATTGGTCACCGACCTGGATGTCATTGAAATTTTTAAAGCCAACACCACACTCGTATCCTTCCCGGACTTCTCTCACATCATCTTTCTCATGGCGCAGAGAGCTCAGGTCACCTTCATAGAGAATATCCGTGCCGCGATAGAGGCGGATCTTTGCATTACGTCGCAATTCGCCATCGGTCACGCGACAGCCAGCAACTTTGCCAAACTTGGATGCAGCAAATACGGCAAGCACCTGGGCACGACCAATGATCTTTTCCTTGGTCTCAGGTTCAAGCATACCGTTCAAGGCTTTTTCGATATCTTCCGTCATGCGGTAGATAATCTCATACAGACGAATATCCACGCCTTCTTTTTCCGCCACACGGCGGGCAGAGACATCCGCCTGCACGTTGAAACCAATGATGATGGCATTGGAGGCGGAGGCAAGCATGACATCATTATCGCCGATATTGCCGGTTTCAGCATAAAGTACCTTGATCCCAATCTCACCTTCTCCGAGTTTATTCAACTCACTGACGATTGGGTCGAGAGAACCTTGCACATCTGCTTTTACAATCAAGTTAAGTTCTTTCGCTTCGCCAGACTGAACATTCGCAAACAAATCTTCGAGTGATACTTTCTTTTTCGTCTGCGCCTGGGATTTGGCAAGTGCCAAACGCTCTGCGACGATCAGACGCGCTTCTTTTTCCGAGTCAACAACTTCGAATAAATCACCGGCTGAAGGAACCTCATTGAGTCCCATGACAGCCACAGGTGTGGATGGGCCTGCTTTCTTCACAGGCTTGCCTTTGTAATCGGAAAGCGCGCGCAATCGTCCATGAGTTGTCCCTGCCACAACGATGTCTCCAGCTTCAAGGGTCCCGTTTTGAATCAGCAGCGTCGCCATCGTACCTTTGGATTTATCCAGTTCTGCTTCAATAACTGTGCCAATTACCTTGCCATTGGGATTCGCTTTGATGGAAGTATTGTCTGCAACCAGCAGAACAGCCTCGAGCAAATCATCAATTCCTTGCTTCTGTTTTGCAGAGACTGGGATGACCATTGTATTGCCGCCCCATTCATCCGGAACTAGCTCTTGATCGGCAAGTTGCTGTTTCACGCGCTCAGGATTGGCATTGGCTTTATCGATCTTGTTCATCGCCACGATGATCGGGACGCGTGCCGCTTTCGCATGAGCAATCGCCTCTCTGGTTTGTGGCATCACACCATC
>DASWEH010000514.1:0-3026 GCA_036394895.1 Anaerolineales bacterium | reverse complement strand
ATCTCCCAGCGTGCCAAACTCATCCATAATGTCCTGATAATCGCTGACGTCATAGCCGTTATCGTCATTGGGTGATTTGTAGACCGGGCAAAGCCAGACGACATCAATGCCCAGTTCTTTTAGATAATCGAGCTTTTGAGTAATGCCGTGTAAATCACCAACCCCATCTCCGTTACTGTCATAAAAACTGCGGGGATAAATCTGATAAACAACACATTCCTTCCACCAAGCTTTGTTCATGAACTATTTCTCCTCGAAAAGTTTGTCACATCTTCTTCATTATCTTAATTTACCAGATGTTGCATCCACCTCACTCCCCACTCTCGCTACTATGAATACGCCAGCTCCAAATTCCTTTTCATCGAAAACTTTTAACTCCACCGTGACGAATCTGTAGAACCCGTAATCTCGCCCCAAAGAGTCTGAGGCAAGATCTGTCTTCCAATCAGTGTACTCTGCAAAGCGTTGGGCGTATAGTTTATCCGCCTTGCTCACCTCCCGCCCCATTGCTTTTTTACACACTCCGAAAAGTTGAAGTCCGCGGTCGGGACTGCCCCAGGTTTGGTTAGAAGAGAAGATCGCCAGAGCCATAGAGGGATTGCTCATTATATTTTGGCAGTGAAGCGCGTTCGGATGTGAGATGAAATAGACTTTTAGATCAGGAGTGTAGGAGAAGTATGCTGTATTGATGTGGGCACGACCCTCCGCAGTAATGGATGCCATGGAACACAGCACGTTCTCATCTAGCAATCGGTAGACGCTTCGTTGTACTTGGCTGTCTGTGATCCCGCTTGCCAGGATCAATACACCAGCAGGATCAACAATACGTACAATGCTGAGCACTGGCTGAGTCATGGTATCCTCAGACATGATTTTCAATCCAGTAGCCCAAGGGGCACGTCAGCCGAACACCCTCTTCTGTATTTCTGCCCGCCGCTCTGCGATAATGCCCATCATTTCCTCCCACTTTTTCTGGAATGCGATAAATGATTGGAACGGGTCGTTTTTCGGCTTTGCCAGATAGTGAGCGTGGTAAATATTGTTGAGCGACTCGCGGGCATTCTCAGGCTCGTTCTTCGTTAGATAATCACTCGCCAAAATCGTGCAAGCATGCGTCACCCGCTCAAGAAAATCATCCTGAAAGAAGGTTCCGGGATAAGGCAGATAGCGCTCCCGGTGGACCGCATGATATCCATCTCCGTTCCGGCTGTTGGCGATCTTGGCTTGCTGATAGCGGAAACGGTAGATGTCCTCTCGCAGGGGTCCCCAGGTTGGGTAGGGGCGCGGAGGTGGATCGTGTTTGATAACGAGTTCCGTGTCCAGCACAAAGCGCTCACCGAGAATATGTGAGTTCATTACCCAGTCCATGTCTTCGCCGCGTTGTAGGGGCGGGTCGAGCGGAACACGGGTGTAAAAATCGCGATGCACGGCGATATTGCCCATGATGGCAAACGGGACTTCCTTCATGCCCGGTGATTCAACGATATATTTTCGGAACGCGTCATTCATCACTTCCACAACATTCCAGTAGACCACGTGGGGGGCGGTTGGAAGATCAAGATAGATCGTATCTTTGGCGGTGATGTAAGGACCACAATACGCGCGGATGGGCTTGCCCTCGAAATTCGAAAGCATCTTCGATTTGATCCGCCCAATGTAGTCTGGATCGATGAACAGACAGTCATCATCAATGGATACGGCAATCTCCTTGTTCAAAATATGAGCCGCAACCAGACACGCATTCCGCAATGGTGAATAGCCAACGAGCGAAATCGTTTCGATCAGATCTTCTTTTCCCAACTCACGGAGATAATCGTGCAAGCGTTGAAGGTGAGAATAACTGAAGTAATGGAGCCTCACTCCGGCCTGTCTGGCATATTTATGTAAAACCTCACTTGCCCTCTTCTCAACGGCCTCCGCCATTGACGGATGGTTTGCTCCCGCGATGGCAATGATATCGAAATCCCGATCCTTTAACACCTTGAGGCTCTCGAAGAGCGAAGGGATCGTGCCTTCCTCGTCCAGCGGGGTCGGGTGGTCGTAAAAATAGTCGCCTGCCTTGACGACCTCCTTCTTTTCTCTGCCCCAGAACATGGGAAATACAATCGAGAGATCCATGTCGCCTCCTTCTGTTGATTCACATTAATCACTTTCCCAACAATGCACTTACCTGTGTCCTCAGCCTGTCGCGTTCCCGATAAATTGCGCCACCCGAATCGACAAGCGGCGCAGGGACGGTTTTCCACACCGCCTCGGGTCCATAGAGATAATACATATCCCAGGAAACGCCCTCGTAACCATCCACTTGTTTGGCGAACCAGCGCGCTGCCTCCAGTTCAGCGTCCCAGAAGTGCTTCACACGCGAGTCAGGCAGGAGGGTCGCATCCCACTTGTCACGTGAAATACTGGGAAGCATCTGCAACCAGACCGCATAGACACTTAATTGCTCGGAAGGATACTCTTTCAATAGCTGTGTTTGCACCCAACTGGCGCCATTCTGACATATTTCTCAGGTGGGAGACAGCAATAGAATGAGACGAGTTTTGCGCGCGTCGCGATTGAATTGAGTACGCAATGTCTCGTTGCTTTGGATTTCTTTTAGCGGCTCCTTTTCAGAAGCAAGCGGAGAGGCAGGTTCAAAATAGATCACCAGCAAGACACCGACCAGGAGAATTGCCAGCGCCAGCAAATTGCGCTTTGATAATAATTGATTCACGAGGGATTCTTCGATCGCATTACCTTCTGGAAACGGATCTTCACTAGATCAGTAAATTTTAGCACCAATCGCGTATGTCGTTGCGAACCACGTAACGGCGAAGCAATTTCCACATAAGAAGAGATTGCTTCGTCGGGAAGAGCGCCCTCCTCGCAATGACATACTAGTGCACATGGGCGCAATTAAGTAGGCAGTTAGGCGGCAAGCGCCTTACCTTGATAAGTCCATTTGAAGGATTTAGCCATCGTTCGATTGTAGTATTCAATAAAAGCTAATACCTTTCGTTTGAGTTCTTTGATTGAAGTAAAGT
>DASWEH010000513.1:0-3250 GCA_036394895.1 Anaerolineales bacterium | reverse complement strand
CACATGGGCGCAATTAAGTAGGCAGTTAGGCGGCAAGCGCCTTACCTTGATAAGTCCATTTGAAGGATTTAGCCATCGTTCGATTGTAGTATTCAATAAAAGCTAATACCTTTCGTTTGAGTTCTTTGATTGAAGTAAAGTTGCCTCGTTTAAGCACCTTGCGAACCAAGATGCTTAACCAAATTTCTAGCTGGTTCATCCAGGAAGCATGCTTGGGTGTATAGTGAAAGACAATGCGATGAGTTGGATTACCCAAGAATTCTGCTCGCGAAGCTTTTGATTTCAGGATGCCGCTTTTTGCTTTCACGCCTAAATCCAGGCTAACGTCCGATTCTTCGGCAACGTAGCGCACCAAAGATTCGGACAGGTGGATGTTGAGATTGTCGCAGACAAAATGCCACTGCGTGGTTTGTGGCTCGGCGATGATGCGGCCTCGAATGTGTTGTAGAAAATCCTGTTCGTTGCGAGTTTCGCTGGCTGTACAAGCAGCCAATTGTCCTGTGACAATGTCAAAATTGAACATGAAAGCGAGCGTAGCATGTCGGATGTATTCGAACTCGCATCGTTCTACTTTACTAGGCAACATAGGCAGGTCAGGGTGCTTGCGTTCCAACGCCTGAACGCCCGTCATTTCATCGGTACTTTCAATGCGTTGACCTTGTTTGGCTAATTCAGGAGCCTGCTTGTACAGCCCGTTGATGTCGCTGACTTTGGCATCAAAATCGGCTTCATACGCAGGCGTGAGCCAATACCGATTCAAATGCGGCTTAATCACGGCCTCTTTTTAAAAGCCTCGCCGCATGGCGAGGCGAGATGTTCTCAACGATCTTGCGCTTCTGCAATTCGTCGGCGATTTCACGGGCTGTCCAGTGTGTGATGGGTCGTTCTGAACCCTCAGGCTTTTCACAAGCTAGCGCTTCTATCTGACAGCGTTGATCGGCTGTGATCCTGGCTGGTGCTCCCGGTCGAGGTGCATCCTGTAAACGATCTTCAACACTCAGGTCAGCCAGAGAGATGCCTTGCAACTTGATCCAACGATTACGCCACAGTCTAACTGTGTCTAGGGTCACATCATCGGACTGAGCAATCGCTTTGTTCTTTTGTCCCTTGGCCGCAGCCAAAACAATTCTCGCTCGCAATGCGATTTGCTGACCAACTTGATGCCGTTTGATCAATTTCTCTAAACCCTGCCGTTCGGCATCCGACAGGTTCACAACTTGGGCTTGCGGTATTGGCATGCGGCGCATCTCCTTCATTGGTTTGCCTTCTGCTATACCACCAAAGACTTATTTATGCCAAGATGTACTAGTGCAACGCCAACACCTCCCCGGTTGTCGTGACATAGATCGTATCTTCACTGAGCGCCGGAGCGGGCAGGAACGTGGCAACTGTTTCAAACGTCCATAGTAGCTCGCCGGAACTTGCATCGAGCGCGTAGAGATGGCGCGGTCCGCGCGGGAACTCGTGGGCGCTGTCGCTGACATAAAGCACTCCATCGCTGAGCATTGGATCACTGACTGCTTTCCCAGCCATTTGAAACTTCCAGATCTGTTCGCCGGTCTGCGCATTCAAGGCATAGACGAGGTCATCATTTCCTGCGTAGACAGTATTCTCTTCCACTGCGGGTGCGGCCCAGAATAAGCCTCCACTTTGGAATTTCCATTTCTCTGCACCGTTTTTTTGATCGAAGGCGTAAAAGTATCCATCAAAATTACCGACATAGATCAGTCCGTTCGCCACCGCCAGGGCTGTAAACATATCGCTGTGTTCAATTCGCCACAACTCCTTCCCATTTGTGCTGTCCAAGGCAAGGAGATATTTTCCGCCGGTTGTGTAAATGATCCCATCTTCATAAGCAGGGGCACCCATATACGCTCCTTCATTTCCGGTCGGAGCTTGCGATTGCAATTGTCCAGTAGAGAGATCGAGCGTGTACAGCGCATGGTCTGTTGCGATGTAGACACGGTCATCCACAATCAAAGGTGAGGCCTGAACGGGATAGACCGTATCAAATGACCAAAGTACCTCGCCGGTGTGACGGTCCAGGGCGCGGACGCGCTGGTCATATCCGCCAGCCACAAGCGTATCGCCGGAGATCGCTCCGGAATTTTCCAACTGTGAAAATCCGCCCGTGGACCAAATCTTTTCACCGGTTTGTACATCCACGGCATGTAACACACCATCACCTGAGCCTGTGTATAGGAATCCATTAGCCAATATGGGTGACATTAACCATGTTGAACTGACTTTCGTTTGCCATTGGATACTGGGTTCCTGCCGAATGGCTGCGAAATCAAATACTCCGGTACGCTGCGGGTTGCCGCGGTAAAGAGTTATATTCGCAGGACTGGTTTCCGTTGGAACAGGCGTACCGGTTGGTTCGGGTGCTGACACTGTGGCTGGTGAGGCAGCACAGGCTGTGATGAATATGATACAACCTGAGAGGATTATTTTGATGGAGTGGGCAAATGCATTGATCGCGGATCTCTTTCTCATTGGAACTGCTCCTTATACCGTTCGAGACATAAGGCAAAGGTTCAACAAGTGTATAACAAGCGCATCATACAAACAACATACTTGAGAACGGTTAAATAGACCACAATCCCCATGTGCCTCATGGAATCTCCCCATTGTGATCTCACTTCTGATGCCTGCTAAGGGTTAATTCGCAATACCTTGTTCGGTCCTTGAGTAGATACCCAAACTGCATCTCCGGCAATTTCCACGTCAATGGGATGGCCACCGAGCGGGATGGTTTCAATTGCCTGATTTGTCTGGGGATCGATGCGCACCAGTACCACATCCTCTGGCGCCGCGTCCACTGGACTGCGGTAGTCGCTGGTCACCCAGACGCTGCCAAGCCCAACTGCCATATTCCCCGCATGGAAGCCAATCGGAATCGGTTCGCCGACAACCTGATTTGTCTGCGGGTCAATGCGCGTCACCGAGTTGATGTGCCAGTTGGCAACCCATACGGCTCCTTCTCCGAAAGCGACGCGATGAGGTTCGGAGGGAACGGTTATATTCGCAATGACTTGACCAGTCGTGGCGTCAATCCGCGTGACGGTATGGGCATCATGGTTAGCCACCCATACCGATTCCTCGCCAACCGCTAAACTCAATGGAGCGCGCCCAGTTTGGATTGGATCGCCGATGATCTGATTTGTCTTTGGGTCAATGCGGATAACGATATCACCGCTTTGCCCAAAATTAACTACCCAAACTGCTTCGGGAGTGAATGCCACACTCA
>DASWEH010000512.1:0-12521 GCA_036394895.1 Anaerolineales bacterium | reverse complement strand
TTGTATGGGTCAAGCCGTGAAGCGTGTCTGAATGCATGGTAACTATCCGACTCAGTGCCTCAGAAACAGAAAGGAATAAATTGCTAGTGTGATTATGCCATTACGGAAATTGATTGACGCGGGCGACCCTGTAAGCGTCTGCCGATATTCTTGGATCGTCGCTGTGACAAACGATTTTCTGTTGACTTGCATTCATGCGAGGAAGTCTGGCACTGCCTCGGAGTATGCACGCTTACTGTGGTCACTGGTCAACTGTTTGTCACAAGGTCAATGGCTGCATTCTCTAAAAATGGCAGCAGGTCGGTTGTACGGATATCCGAAAAATACAGAAATTGCCGGGACAAAAGGATCCGAAGACGCGATAGTTTATAGTCTGCGGCAAGCATGGGTGCTAGGGTAAAATCCCTCCGATGGTCTGGATATTAGTAATCCAGCGAACATCCAATAACAAGTTGGGCGGCAGAAAGGATTAAACCGTGTCAGATATTTTACAGATAGCAGAAGTTATTGCTCGTCAAGCAGGGGCTGTTTTAATGGAAGGTTACGGTAATGTGCGCCATATTCAACAAAAAGGCGTAATTGACCTCGTTACAGAATTTGACAAGCGTTCTGAAGAGGTTATTATTTCATCCATTCAAGAAAAATTCCCTGATCATGCCATCTTGGCGGAGGAAAGCGGTCATAATAAAACAATAAGTGAATATCAATGGGTGATTGACCCTATCGATGGGACAACAAACTTTGCTCATGGAATACCGATTTTTTCAGTGACAATAGGGTTATTGAGAAACAACTCCCCTGTTGTGGGAGTCGCTTATGATCCATTTCGTAACGAAATGTTTTCGGCAGAATTAGGACAGGGTGCTACCCTGAATAACCGTCCCATACATGTATCATCTCAGACAGACTTAGGACAGGCCGTTATTTCTACCGGCTTTCCATATGATCTTCGCACGAACCCACGAAATAATTTCGCTCAATTTGTTCAATTCCAACTGCGAACTCAAGCAGTTAGGCACTTGGGTTCTGCAAGCCTTGATTGTGCATGGACGGCAATGGGCAGACTGGATGGCTATTGGGAATTTGGAGTCAAACCATGGGATATCGGAGCAGGAGCACTTATAGTGCGTGAGGCGGGCGGACGCGTCACATCAGTTGATGGAGATGAAAATTTCTTGTCAAACGAATCTATTTTGGTATCGAATAGTTTGCTTCACGAGCAAATGCTTCGCGTTTTGAGCGAAGGCAACCAAGCACCCTTACCAGAACAACAGTGAGAAAATAATTGATCCATCGAAGTGGAGAACCGTATTCGCGCGCACTTCACTAATTTGATTTTTACCGAGAGGGAAGTGCCGCAGGGATTACATGTGGTCTCCAGCTAAAAGAACAAAGTCTTGCGAAGGTTTTTCAAAGGGACTCTGACCACTCATACTACAGAGTGCCGCACACCTCTGGCGTATCTAAAATCAAGATTTGAATTTCAGCCTGCAAAAGCAATTGAAAAGTTTAGTTACGCATGTTATGCGTGAGACAAGCGGTAAGTACAAAGCCGGGAACGCTGATCGGAACCTCAGAGAGGTTTCATCTTCATGGATTGAGGGATCGGAATGTCGAGCAGTTTCAGGATCGTTGGTGCGATCTGCAGATGGGAGACGGTTTCACTCGTATCGCCTTTGCCTTGTCTATCTGGCGGGATGATGAAAAGCGGCACTTCGCGCTGCTCGGGCGTGGTCCCGCCGTGATGTCCATCACTATTAATCCCATGATCGCCCGTAACTAATATGGTGTAACCGCGTTCCCTCCATTCCACACTGAGGGGGCCGAGGAGTACATCCTGCTTGATCGCCTGCCTCCGATACTGGCTTGAATCTGAGCCATATGTTTCGCCGGTGTAATCCATCATGACGGGGTGGAGCAGCAAATAATCAGGGGAAAACTTCCGTACAAGGAGCGCCGCTGAGGCAAATGATTCCTCGTCAGGATAATCATCCGTTCTGTGAAAACGTCCATGCTGGACTAATAATTTCTCGTCATCCACTTCCTTGTCGTCGATCCAATTAAATGGTGCGCGATTATACAATTCGGATACCCAATAATAAGCCACGGCAGCGGTGACCTTGCCCGCGTCCACCACGCATTGAAAGATATTTGACACCGACGAGCGCCTCACAACGGTATTTGCGACGATGCCGTGCTCACTAGACGCCATACCAGTATGAATGGTCTCATACATGGGACGTGACATGCTGGGTAGCTCACCGATGATCTTATACAGGGTTGCCTGTTTTGTTTCCACAAGGTGTCCCAAAAAACCCATATGGGACCTCGCAACGTCATAGCGCAGGGCATCAGACATAATAAGAATTACTTTGCTCATAGGAGTTATATAAAGCCTTTCAATTTGAACCTGTAGTTTCGCCAAATGATACCATCGACCAGAACCGATTGCCGGATCGCTTCAACCCGATGCGATTGCTTTTTGATCTCGCTCATCAACATAAGCAGGAGTACCTGAAAGTGAGCCTGTTGACGCTGACGTTTGCAATCAGCCAGAGAGGGCAAATGTCGCTTGGGCAAGTAGGCGAGCATGGCCGTGTATTGCAGATCACTGATGACCGGCACGACAACTCCGAACCACTTCTGAATGGCTTCAAAGGATTGCAGACAGAAGTTTCCAAGACCAAGGCTTTCTTTGAGATAGAGATTATCGACTTCAACCGATTCGCGAATTATAACTTGATTGGTGACACTCCCCTACCACTGAAGTGGCGGGGCTTCTTGGGATAACCCTAGACCATTGTCTGTGTTTCCGTCCCAATATCTGAGAATTACCTTCAAGATGACCATTTGCTATTTGAACGTTTGATCTTAGAGATTAACCAAGCTGGGCTTTCGTGGATAACGATATTGAAAAGGCTGATAACTTCGATCTGCGTATAGTCGTTTTGAGATAGACAAGATCGCATCTTATGACGAATCAGATCGGGCTCCATTATTAAGCGACCCTGGCGTAATTCGAAATCGTCTAAAGGTAAATGCAGCTATTGAGAATGCACGCCGTATCCAAGGCCTGCGCAATGAATATGGATCCTTCAAAGGATGGTTAGATAGCTATCATCCACAAACATTGGAAAACTGGGTCAAGCTGTTTAAGCACAACTTTGTTTTTACAGGGGGAGAGATCATCAATGAGTTTTTAATGAGCACCGGGTATCTACCCGGCGCTCATACGCCCGATTGCCCAAACTATGAAGTTGTTACTGCTAAACGCCTACCTTGGCATTCGCAATGATTTCAAATTACCTGCTAGCGGACTACTTCTGTTGAAAGTACTATACCTTTCTCGTAGTTATTGTGTTCAAGTCTTGAAGAAAACGTTACTCCAGCGGACAATAGCTAGATTACCTATCGGGCGCCTCCGATTAATTCGGCACTATTATTGATTTGAAATATAGTCATTTTTGAGAACAGTCTGTAAATGCCATGCAAAGGAGCAGGCACATATTGAACGGAAATGTAATAGCTTGCTCAACTCCAGCTGTTAGAATAGGCGCATGTCATCCTTAAAAGAATATTTTCTCTTGGATCCCACTCTCGTTTTCCTTAATCATGGTTCGTTTGGCGCAACACCCAAACCTGTTTTTGAGGCTTACCAAAATTGGCAATTACGTTTGGAACGTCAGCCAGTATTGTTTCTCGGTCGGGAATTGCCAGAGCTCTTACGTAAGTCACGCCACGCCTTGGGCAATTACTTAAATGCGGGTCCTGACGATTTGATATACATTCCCAATGCCACACATGGAGTGAACATTGTTGCGCACTCTCTCCAGCTCGGGCCTGATGATGAAATCCTGACCACTGACCATGAGTATGGCGCCTGCGATTACACCTGGGACTTCGTCTGTGCAAAGACAGGTGCAAAATATATTCGTCAATCGATTCCCTTGCCAGTCAGTACGGAAGACGAATTCGTGGAACAGTTCTGGAAGGGGGTGACTTCCAAAACAAAAGTTGTTTATCTCAGCCACATCACATCCTCTACGGCGTTGCGATTTCCGGTGGAAAAGATTTGTCGGCGTGCAAGAAGCGCGGGCATCCTTGCGATCATTGATGCGGCGCACTCGCCTGGGCAAATCCCTGTTGACCTGCAATTGCTGGGCGCAGATATCGTTTTTGGGAACGCTCACAAATGGATGCTGGCGCCGAAGGGCGCGGCGTTTCTGTATGTGCGTCGTGAAATCCAAGGCCTCATCAATCCATTGATTGTAAGCTGGGGAACACACCCAACGCCTGATATCGCGACCGGTTCGCGCTTTATCGATATCCTGCAATGGACAGGGACGAAAGACCCTGCTGCGGCACTGACTGTCCCGACTGCTATTCAATTCATGAAGGACCATAATTGGGAGTATGTCCGTAATCAATGCCACGTGTTGCTTCGTCAAGCCATTGAAAGGATCTGTGACCTAACCAAGCTTCCGCCGCTGTATCCGCTGGATTCAGATTTTTACAGTCAAATGGGAATTGCTCCCTTGCCAAAATCGGATCTTGCGATGCTCAAAAGCCTTTTGTACGATGACTATCAAATCGAGGTGCCCCTGACCGAATGGCAGGATCAGCAATTCATTCGGATCTCGATTCAGGGCTACAACACTCAGGCGGATGTAGATGCATTGGTTGACGCGTTGAAGATCCTATTGCCTCAAGTCAGCCTTGCATAATGTGAGGACGGTTCCTTTCTAAGGCGAACCTATTTCCGCTGTAATCCTTGTTACTCCTCCTGCGTGTATCCACGCAAAACTGGGAACAAATTCGTTTGGGGATCCGTTCAGGGATATGGCTGTAATTTTGCTGGTTTCCCCCTTTAGAAGGTAAGGAGTCGAAATGAAATGGACCTTTCAAATTACCACCGCGCTCTTGCTGATCGCGGGAACAACTGCCTGCTCTCCAAAGATGCCTGCGGCTCAAGAAAGTATGTCAGCGCTACAACCAACGGCGGCTGAGACAGTTCATCCGCTTACGACTCGGACGGGCATCCAAGCAATTGATCGGGTTTTGGACGCAAGTGGCGATGTCCAAAAACTGCGTTCCCTCATTCAGTTCACTTCCACGAAGTGTACCAAGCGGGATGGCTTGGGCGGACTGCCGAAATGTCTACCGGATGAAGAGGAGGGGACGCCTGTCGAGGTGTTCCCATTTCTTGGTCCTGAAGGAAGTTTCCTTCGCAAAGAGGAGATCAAGAATTGGCCAGGATTTGAAGTCTCGGGCATATTTGCGATTTATGAGGTATCTACGAGTGCTTTCTCTGATGAAAATTATCCTGCCGGTCAGTATGCGATCCTGTTTGTAGGAAAGGAAAATCAGCCCGCCATATCTCTGCGGGTCAGGGACGGCAAGATTGTACGTGTGGATTACGTGTTTGATGACTCACGTGAGTCACTGGATGCGACTCTTCAGCGCGAAGCCGCCAAATTGATCCTCGGCCCTGTCGCGCGCTAGACAGAAACGTTTGTCCTCCGTTCGTAGGTTTTGTGTAGGACAGAAGTCCAAAATAGGGTATATTTCTTGACTATAATGATTTTTGCAGGTCTTGCGGAGATTTTATTCATACGAAGTGGATGTTGGAAGTTTGTTGCTATAATAAATCTCACACGAGGTGAATAATGAATTTTGCTCGACGATCACTGATCCCATTGCTACTCATCACGATCTTGCTTATGTCTTGTGGCGGCCAGACTGCTGCGGGTGAACCCACTCAAGATGTCGAGGGTACTGTTGCAGTGGCGGCTCAAACCTTTGCGGCGTCCCTTTTTCAGACTCAAACTGCGCTGGCTCCCACGATCACAAATACAGTTCCACCCACAGTGACTCCACTACCTACTTCATCACCCCTTGCATTGCCTTCTTCAGTAACTTCAGCGACCCAAGTCTTTTTTGCGAACACTGTGATACCCTCTGTTACAGGAACATTCTATACAGCTACTCCAAATCCCTCCACATTATCATATGGATGCAACAATTTGGCGCTGGTACGAGATGTAACGTATCCATCTGGTTCGATTGTCCAGCCCAGTACTACGTTTATCAAGACTTGGCAAGTTTCAAACACTGGTACCTGCGACTGGTTATACTTATATGAACTGGTGTTTGTAAGTGGACATAGGATGGGAGGAAATTCAAGGAGATTGAGTGATAAGGTCCCGCCGAAAGAATGGAGACAGCTCTCAGTGGAGTTGGATGCACCGAAGGAACCTGGAACCTACATCGGTTATTGGCGCCTGAGCGATGGAGCCGGACATATGTTTGGGGCAACGCTTACAGTATCCATCGTTGTGAAAGCCCCGACCAAGACGCCGAAACCGCCGACTGCCTATCCTTAATCGTAGTTTATTTGATTGCGTCCAGCTTATCTTTGATGGCTGCAACGTAAGCTTTGCTCTCGTCATAGCTTAGGTGAGTCTGGTCTCTGATAAACCAGCCCTGTTCGCTGTGCGCCTTAGTATCCCAGTCGATGAGCTCAGCCTGGGGCCAGCGTGCGACATCTTCTGCAAATTTCCGATTGATGTAATATTCCCACCCAATGGGTCAATGAACGTTGATAAAGATTACTCGCTCAACCTGATGGGCGAGTAATCTTTTCATTACTTCATCAAACGCTGAGTCTTCGAACGGACGGTTGCTCCCCAGATGAATCACCACTATATGTGAAAGATGCTCCGCTTTGTAGAGCGTTTCCACCAAAGCGGGTATATCCTCCATGCGGCGTTTGCGAGCGGCGTCAATGTAAATATCTGCGCCGAGCACATCTTCGATTGTGGGCGTCGCACCCTGCATGATCGAGTCTCCAATGAGTGTCACACGCGGCAGGTTTGTGGCAGGCGTTGCTGTACGTGTGGAATAGATATTTGTTGTTAAGCTCGTTGCTGGTTGAGTAGCTACCAAAGATAGTTTTGTAGGTGTTGTATGCATAACACCCACTGAAGATACGCTCTGCAACGTAGGAATTTCTTCTGTACTCTGATTATTGATTTGATGAATGGAACTTTGCCATATCAAAAGCATACTTGCAGAAACAAGTCCTGCGCCAACCCCAAGTTTTCTTGGCACTGACCATCGTTTGAAGGTCGCCCGTAAGGAGCGAAAGCTTGCCCGAAATCCATAATGGCGGACCGGTGATTCGATCCAGCGAAGTGGGCGCGTTTCGAGCAATTTGCTAATCAGCGTAGCCGGGCTGGATGCGCCAATAATCAGGAAGGCACTGCTAACTGCTGTGATAAGGACGCCTCCCCGATACAAAAAAGGCTGGAATTCGTTAAGTTGATTGTAGAGGATAACCAAAGTGACTAACCCACCCCACCCTAATAATTCAAGCGTTTCCTTGCTTGAGGAGTGGGACGCTTGCACGGGAGACGAGATTAATGCCAACATTGCTCCAACAAGAAAGCCCGCCGCACGAGTATCTGTTCCATAATAGACGCGCAATGGATCTGCGTCCGGACGATACAGAATAGCCATCCAGATGGAAGATATCGCGATCATGCTGGAAGTAGCGACTAACAATCCAAAGCGATTATTTCTTATCTTATGCAGCAGAAAGAGCAGCAGGAGCGGCCACAACAAATAGAATTGTTCTTCGACCGCCAAAGACCATAATTGCTGAAGAAGGGGCGGTCTTCCGAAGGCTTCAAAATAGGGAACTTCGCGAACAATGTAAACCCAATTCGTTATATAGAATAAGGCAGCCGGAATATCCTCTTTCAAACGTGGCAAGGCATCCCGCGCCAGGAGTACTGCCAGGATTGGCAATATCACTAGTAGCAGCCATACAGCCGGCAATAACCTACGGGCACGTCGTAATCAGAAATGTTTAAGGCTGATACCGCCCGTAGATTGCCACTCGGTCAACAGGAGCGATGTGATCCGGAAACCGGAAAGGACGAAGAACGTTTCCACGCCCAGAAATCCTCCCAGTGCCCAGGGAGCATTTGCGTGATAGAACAGGACAGCCATCACCGCCACAGCTCGAATTCCATCCAGGCCCGTGATGTAAGATAGACGATTTGATGATGTCATAACAGTATGGACAAATTTTTAGAAATGCAGTCAGATGTGGAATTTTAGGAGAACTGTTCGACTGTGAAATTTCAAACCCTTATCGATTTGAGGTACAGAGTATAGCATAACAGGAGGTTGAACAAATACGTATGGATATTACATTAGCACTCGGAGGGGGTGGCGCCAAGGGAAACGCACATATTGGTGTCATCCGCCGGCTTGAAAAGGAAGGTTTTCGGATCAGAGCGGTTGCAGGGACAAGCTTTGGCGGGCTGGTCGCTGTATTTTATGCATTGGGATATTCGCCAGACCAGATCGAGGAAATCTTCGCTTCCCTCGATCAGACTCAACTTTACGGTCACGCACCCAATGATGGGCCCTCATTGGTCGGATTGGCGGGGGTGGTTCGCTTTTTGGCAGAGACAGTTGGTGAGCGGACCTTTGATGATCTAAAATTGCCCTGTGTTGTCACTGCGGTAGACTTAAAAAGTGGCAATGAAGTCATCCTATCAAAGGGGCGCCTCATAGATGCGATCCTTGCTACGATTGCGCTGCCGGGTATTTTCCCGCCGCGGCTGATCAATGGATGGGAACTCGTGGATGGTGGAACACTTGACCCTGTGCCGGTGGCGCCAGCCCGCAAACTTGCGCCGCGCCTGCCTGTCGTTGCGGTGGTGTTGAATATCCCGATGGGCGTTCCTCCGCAACCCTGGAATCTTCCTCTGCGTAATTATTGGGCTGGGCTGATTCTGTCCTATGTATTGAGTAAAACGCGTTATGACACTGTCTGGGATGTGTTTTCACGCTCCTTCGACATTACGACCCGCGCGGTGACGCAATATCGCCTCGAAGTAGACCATCCTGAAATAATTATTCGCCCGGAGGTGCTTCATATCGATACGCTGGATGTTGTAGATGTTCATGAAGTGGCAAAAAAAGGCGAAGAAGCTGTAGAGGCGGTTCTACCTCAGTTGAGAACTTTATTTACCTGGCGAACTCGTTGGCGTCGTACAATAGGGGTCTATGATCATAGGAGCCTCTAAATGAGAGATTTACGTGAATATGCAAAACAGACAAACGTTCGCCTGGCATTAGGAGCATTCTTTCTGCTGTTTGTGATCGGAGTGGCCTTGATCTGGGCCTTTTACGGGGAGCAGGCAGCAGGCATGGGACTGATCTGTCTCATGGCGGCCCTCTTCCCAATTATCCTCATTCTCTTGATCTTCGTGGGCATTGAATGGATCGTCAAACGTGCCCGACCTAAATAATACGTCACTGATCTCGTTCAAAACTTGGACTCTGCGGATTCGGGAATCAACGCATCCTTCGCCTCGATTGATGCTTCTCATTCATGGGTTCACCGGCGACGAAAATTCGATGTGGGTTTTTGGGCGCGACTTGCCGCCTCATTATTGGATCGTTGCCCCGCGCGCGCCGTACGCTGGGGAATCAAGTGGATATTCCTGGCGTCCGGCTCAATTCGAAAACATGGACCAGCTCAGCCTCGACCAGCTCCGAGATTCCGCGGAGGCCTTGATCCACCTCGTGGATGAGTATTCCGCCTCGGCTGGGTTCGAGGCGAACGTCTTCGATGTGATGGGTTTTAGCCAAGGCGCGGCGATGTCCAGTTTGCTGGCGTTTTTATATCCCCAAAGGATCCGCAAGGCTGGAATGCTGGCAGGGTTTGTTCCAAGCGGGTTAGAAGAACTGGTCTCACAGCGTCCATTAGAAGGGAAGCCTTTTTTTGTCGCGCATGGCACAAAAGATGAAACGGTGCCTATTGACCGCGCTCGCGCTTCCATTGAACTCCTTGAGCAGGCTGGCGCACAGGTGACTTATTGCGAAGACGAAGTTGGACATAAAGTCAGCGTCACATGCCTGCGTTCGTTGAAGAAATTTTTTGGAGACACGTGAAGCACGCCGCGTAGCGGCAGTGTGGATTAATCCCTTCTCACTCGGGCGTTGACTAGCCCCTTATTTACAGGTATCCTTGTATCTATCAAGTAGTAATGGCTTTAGCCGTTTAAAAGCGACTGAAGTCGCCACTACATTTCCTGGTGTAATCAATGAATCAAAACCTCTCTCGTCGTGACTTTCTCAAACTCGCAGGTGTTGGTTTGGGGGCGTTGGCCTTCGATCCTTACCGGATGCGTATCCTTGAAGATTTTTCAACTCCCAAGCGCTTGCCTCAATTTCCGGGCAGTGAGATCATTGGACGCGTTCTGGAGCCTGGCATTGATCTTCGTAATCAACCTACCAACAATGAAACGTTGAATACATCCATTGCCAAATTGGATGCTGACACGCTCGTGGAGTGGGGACGTCAAGTGGTGGGGAAAGTGGTCGGCGGATTGACCAACCAACGGTATGTGGAAACCCCTCAGGGCTATATTTATTCCTCTGTCCTCCAGCCCACGCGCAACCTACCGAACACGCCCATCAACGAGATGCCTGCCGGGCAACCGGGCTTTTGGGCTGAAGTGACTGTCCCTTACGTGGAGCTGGCGCATGAAGGTGCGGTGGCTTCACCCTGGTTGCAGGATCATATTACGTATAACTTCCCCCCGCGTTTATATTATGGTCAGGTCGTGTGGATGGATCAGATCCGCACGAATAATGGTTTTGTGGAGTATCGCTGGAATGAAGGCGTAAACGGACATGGTTATGGCTATGGTGCTTATGGAGAGTTATACTGGGCGGATGGGGCGGGGTTCAAAGTACTGACCGATGAGGATGTAGCGCCTATCAGCCCGGATGTCGATCCAAATGAGAAAAAGATCACCGCCAATCTCGATTTCCAAACGTTATCGTGTTATGAAGGAAATACGGAGGTTTACTTCTGTCGTATTTCCAGCGGATTAGGCTATGACCCCAGTACAGGCCAGGCAAGCGATAAGCTGGCTACACCGGTGGGCAACCTGTTGACGCATTGGAAGATCGTATCTCTAAACATGACGGCTGGCACGTTTCAGGCTGGGTATTCCACGCCTGCGGTGCCGTGGAACACAATGATCAGTGGTGATGGGGTCGCTATTCACGGCGCTTTTTGGCATAACGCGTTTGGGGAGAGACGCTCACATGGTTGTATCAATGTCTCGCCTGAAGATGCGAAGTGGATCTTCCGCTGGACGACACCCTTTGTTTCCCTGGCGCAAAGTGAATTGCGGGTCTCGCTCCCAGATCATGGCACGATCGTGGTAAGTACCGAGACAAAGATTGGCTAACGTCATTATGCTCTCCAGAGCCGGAATGTTAAAAGGAGTTTCATGAACATCGCAGAAGTAAGCATCGGGCTTGCGTTTTTGGCTGGCCTGGCATCCTTCCTGTCCCCTTGTGTGTTTTCGTTGGTCCCGGCTTATATTGGCTATTTGGGTGGGCGCGCAGCGGGTGGGGAAGTCACGGAGAACAATCGTTTTGTGACCTTTACACATGGGTTGGCATTTGTGCTTGGGTTTAGCCTTGTCTTTATCATGCTCGGAGTTGCGACGTCTGCATTTGGCCGTTTGCTCTTTGACTTACGCTTCATCCTTTCAAAAGTAGGCGGGATTGTCGTGATCATTTTCGGCTTACATATGATTGGCATATTTCGCATTCCTTTTTTGGAGTATGATACGCGCGTTCAGCAAATGCCGGATCGCAAATGGGGCTATCTTTCCTCGGCATTGATGGGCGTGTTCTTCTCAGCAGGTTGGGCGCCCTGTGTGGGACCGGTGCTCGGCGCGATCCTGACACTGGCACTCAACGGCGGCTCGATTTCAACCGGCATTTCCCTCCTATCTGCCTATTCAGCTGGGCTGGCAATTCCTTTCTTGCTCGCCGCTCTTGGCTTGGGATGGGTTTCCGTGACGTTAAGAAAGTATGGCAAGGTAATGCATTATATTGAGATTGGGATGGGAGTTGTTCTGGTGATTATCGGTGTGATGCTCTTCTCTGGAATTTTTGAACGGATTGCCCAAGCAACTCAGTTTTTCTGGATTGACTTTGGGATATAGTATTCTATAATTCCATTATGCTTACTGTTACCCTATACACGCGCAAAGAATGCCATCTATGTGACCAGGCAAAAGCTGATTTGGAATCATTGCAATCGCAATATCCACACCGTCTCGTTGAAATTGATATTGATCAGGACCCCACCCTTCAAAAAGCCTATCTGGTTGAGATACCCGTTGTGGAGGTGGGTCCCTATATTCTCAAAGCTCCCTTCGATAAACAAAAATTGAGTATGACCCTTGGCGCAGCTGGGGATCGCCGCGGTCAACTCGATAAGTTAGGACGCGTGGATTACCATGACCGCGTCCGCCGCGGACAAAAGATCAGCGGCAGTGACCGCTTCATGGATTGGATATCAAGGCATTATCTGGCTTTGATTAATCTGTTCATGCTGCTTTATTTTGGTTTGCCAATCGTTGCACCGGTGTTGATGAAGGCTGGTGCCACCTTTCCTGCCAATGTGATCTACA
>DASWEH010000511.1:0-12192 GCA_036394895.1 Anaerolineales bacterium | reverse complement strand
TTCCTGGAATGTCTGTCAAGACCTTCGAGGCGCAATTGGATAAACTGTCAAAGCAGCACACGTTTGTCACCTGGCCGGATGTGCGCGCAACTTTACAGGAAGAGAAGCCCTTGCCAAGTTCGGCGTGTTTGCTGACATTTGACGACGGGGTTTGCGATCACTATCTCAACGCCTTCAGGATTCTGCATCAGCGAAATCTTTCTGGCTTGTTCTTTGTGATGGACCGCTGCGACAGTGAGGGATTCATTCTCGCTCACAAGATCCATTTTTTGCTGGCAAAGTTAGGTCTCGCTGGATTGCGTGAGGCGATTTTGGAGAAGTTGAATTCCTTGCAGAAAGAACAGTTCGTACAAGCTGAGAAAAAATATAAATTGAAGTATCCGCCAGTCTCGCCCGATAGGCGAATCAACTTGCTGAAAGCTGTCCTGCAGCGTGATTTATCGGCTGAGGTCGATCCTGTTCTTAGTGATTTGTTTGAGACACATGTCGGCTCAGAGAAGGAGACTGCCCGAAACTATTATCTGAACCCCGAACAAATCCGCGAGATGTCAGCAGGCGGAATGCATTTTGGTGGGCACAGCCGCAGCCATCCCTGGTTCGATTGGATCGATGCCGACGCGCGTATGACGGAGATCAAAGCCTCCGCCGATTGGGTTCAACAATTCGAGTCGGGACCATGGGCATTCGCTTATCCTTATGGCGGCTTGTCGGAAGATTCGCCAACTCTGCTCAAAGAACATGGTTTTATTGCCGCATTCACGACCCAGACACAACTTCGCCACACCCATCCGTATTTCATAGGCAGGCTCGACGGCGAGGAAATGGCACAGGACGGTTCCATCTATGACTGAAATGGGCCCTGTCCGTTTTGGAATTATTGGATGTGGAAGCGCTTCCATTCCGGTTTGTGAAGCCATCGTCGCTTCACCTCTCGCGGACCTGGCAGCCGTGTACGATGTGAACCATGATTTGGCAAATGATCTCAGTGGACGGTTCCATGTGCGAGCGATGGAAACGTTGGATGAGTTGCTGACCGAGCCAACCGTGGATACTGTCTATATCGCCGTGCCGCATGATCTTCTCGCACCGCTGACACAACAGACTCTGGAAGCGGGCAAACATGCGCTGACCGAAAAACCGCTGGCGATCTCCTTGGAAGAAGTTGATCAACTGATCAAACTAGCAGCCGAACGGCAGTTAACTTTGGGAGTTTTCTATGAAATGCGATATGCACCAGCGCATGCCCTGGCACGTGAATTCATTCAAGCGGGTGCCATTGGAAATATTGTCGGCATTCAGATCCAGACTCTGATCGATAAACCTCTTGCGTATTGGCAGTCCGGTTATAGCGGAAGATCGCTCAATCCCTGGCGAGGGATCAAGGCTCAGGCTGGGGGCGGAGTCCTTTTGATGAATACCAGCCATCTCTTGGATGCACTGCGATATGTAACGGGTCTACACGTGACCAGCGTCTCTGCTGAGATTGGAACCCTGGTAGCGGATGTGGAAGTAGAAGATATGGCAACCGCAACCTTACGATTCAACAATGGAGCCATAGGGAGCCTGATTGCCGGAGCCCACATCAGCGGCGCGCATAACGAAGAGTGTTGCTGCGTCTACGGTACGGAAGGTCAGATCCGTTTGCCTGACCCCTATGGGTCTGATCCGCTGCAGTTTTACTTGAGGAGAGATTGGAGTGAGTTCACCGCCGAGCAATGGCATTCCATTCCTTTAGAACCCGTTCTTGTTTATCAAAAAGCGATTGAGGATTTCGCCCAAGGAGTGGCAACAAAAGGATGTGTCCCCATTTCTGCCCAGGATGCGCGGCAGGTGCTGGCAGTTGTGTTGGCGATCTACCAATCTGCTGCCGAGAAAAGAACCATACTAATTTCTTGAAATGAGGTAACGATGCAGGATATTGACTTACGCGGAATTATCCCAGCCATTGTGACTCCCATGACGAATGAGGGCGCACTAGATTTGCCCGCACTGCGACGCTATGTACAGTGGCTGGCGGAACAGGGACCTGTTGCTCTGGCTGTGAATGTGGACACCGGCGAAGGTCCCCATCTCACCGCTGACGAAAAACGACAAACCCTGGAGACAGTGGCAGAGACTGTAGCAGGCAAATGCAAAGTCATTGGAGGGGTAGCCGGACCATCCACGGCGCAGGGAGTAGCCAATGCACGCGCCGCCCAGTCCGCCGGAGCCGACGCTCTTCTTATCTTTCCAATCTCTGCGTTTTTAGGTCAACCTCTCAATCCGGAAGTCCCGTATCGCTATCATGCTGCGATCGCTGAAGCTGTTGATTTGCCGCTAATTCTTTTTCAACTACAGCCTGCACTGGGAGGGGTACTATTCACAACAGAAATACTACACAAGCTCATTACCATTCCGACTGTGGCTGCCATTAAAGAAGCCTCATTCGACGCCATGCGTTTCTTGCAGGTGAAAGCCGCGTTGGAATCCGCCAGTCGAAAAATTACCTTTCTCACTGGCAACGATAACTTTATCTGTGAGAGTTTTATTTTGGGTGCGGAGGGAGCCTTGCTTGGCTTTAGTACATTGGGAACAAGGGAACAAGTGAGCATGTTGGCTGCGATCCGCCGCGGCGACATCGCTGAAGCTCGAGAATTAGGTTCTCGCCTTCAGCCGTTGGCGGATGTCATTTTCGCTCCCCCAATCACGGATTACCGGGCGCGTACGAAAGAGGCATTGAAGATGTTGGGAGTTTTGGAAAACACGACGGTGCGCCCGCCTCTTCTGCCAATCCCGGAGTCTGAGCTTGAAACGATTCGAAACGCGTTGCAAAATGCCGGATTGCTGCTATCTCCAGTGAGCAGATAAGGAGAGAGACTCAAGGTCTTTGGCAAAGTGTACTTGAGTCTCTCTGATAAGGAAACCGGAACATGTCCATTGAGGTGATAGGCTTGGCCTGTCTTTCCACCTCTAGAAGACGACCTGTTCCAGCCAAGTTCAATTGTAGCAGAGGAACCAGATAACAAACCACCGTATTGAGGTGTAACAGGCATTGAAAGGAGATTCTGGCCACATATAGGTATTACTGAATCGATCGTTGTTAGTGTCACTCTTTATTCTTATGACACGGAGGAGTAAACATGAAATCGCAGATTCGAATCGCGTTCGTTTTGGTGGTTCTTTGCAGTATCTTCTTAACCCAATGTGCACCCCAAGTGGCAGCGACTCCAGAACGCGTAGTGGAAACACAGATCGTGGTGGCGACCCAACAAGTGGAAGTCGTTGTGACCGCCACCCCCGCGCCCGCCTCGGGAGAAGTGAAAGTGCTGCTCATCGGCAAACCGGATGAAGACAGCATTGATCCGGTAAGTGGCGCAAACATCCCTGGCGTTCAGCAACTCAAGGATATGTTTGCGGCTGAACATCCCGAAATTGATATGCAGATCATCAACATCCCCTGGGGTTCCGGTGCAACTGGCTACGGTCCCAAGACCGAGTCCATGATTCAGGCGCAGGAAGCCTGTGTATATCTGATGCCTGGTGCATTCCAATATGGGCGCCGCGGTTATCTGGAGAACCTGGATCCCTGGATCAAAAATGATCCCACCTTTAAGGATGTGTGGCCAGGGGATTATCTTGAGCAATGGCGTGGCTGGGGACCAGGCAATCCAGATAATCAATGGGCATTGCCATACAGTGGAGGCAATCGCGTGATCCACTATGATGCTGTGCTCTTCGATCAATGGGGCGTGGAACCATTGAGCCAGCATCCCACGCTCGACGAAATTGAAGAAAAAGCCAAAGCCATGACCGGTATAAACCCGGTAACCGGCGAGCAGAACTACGGCTATTGGTATCAGGGCAAATACATCAACTGGCAATTCCAAGCCATTGCTCATGCCCTCGGCGCAACCTGGGGCAAAGTGAATGAGGATGGGACCTGGACCATCAATTGGGATACCCCCGAATATTTACAAGCGTTGGAATGGCTGGTCATGATGTCCAAGTATGCGCCTCCCGGTGCGTTAGCGGCAGATGCCATGCCGGAAGGCTTCCTCACCGATCAGAACGTGGTCGCGATCATCCCTGAAGGCGAGACTGGTTACTATCTCACCCCGTTCGTCAACGATCCAAAATTGAACGAACGCTTCCGCACCACCTACAATCTGCAAGGACCCGACGGGAAGGGTGGCTTGTTCATCGCTGATCCAGTCGCGATGGCGGCCAGTTGCCCGAACAAAGCCGCGGCTTGGGAAGTGATGAAGTGGTTGACGATGAGCCCCGAATCACAAAAGTACAACTTTGACTCGGGTGGGAATCTGCCCGTCATCGAGGGCGCAGCGGAAGCCATCCCCGCAATTGGCTCCCTGGTTGATGCAGATGCAATATTGAACCAGAATGCCTTTGCCGAGATCCGCTACCCGTGGGCTTCTGCACAACCTCGCTTCTCCTTGCAAGCGGCGATTGAGGCAGCCATCGCAGGGACGCTATCGCCCAAGCAGGCATTGGAACAAGCTCAGAAGGAAACCGAGGATTGGCTGGCACAGCAAGTAGCCACGCCAACTCCTTAACGAAACAGTTCTACTCACGGACTACGCACTGCATGTTGTTGTGCAGTGCGTAGTCCAACCTGAGGACGCTATGTTAAAAAAACTTCGTAAGAGTCTGATCTGGTATGTCTTTATCGCACCGACATTTTTCTTGTACGCTCTTTTTGTTGCATATCCCACCTTCGAGACGTTCCGGTTAAGCTTCTTTCACGAAGTGGCAACGCGCCAGGAATTTATCGGAGCGTTACATTATGTGCGTTTGCTCAGCAATCAGGTTTTTCTGGCTGCTTTGCTCAACACGGCCTTTCTTGGCATTATCTTCCTCATGATCATCATCCCGCTTTCCCTTGTCATGGCTTCGCTGCTCAACAATTTGCGAGTGTGGCCGAATCTTTTCAAAGCAATTTACTTCCTGCCTCAAATTACATCGACGGTCGCTGTCGCTCTGGTCTTTAGTTTTGTCTTCCAGCCAAATTGGGGGTTGGTCAATGGTTTGCTTCGTCAGTTAGGCGTAAATCCATTGCCTCTCTGGCTGGCAGAGCCGCGTTATGTGCTAACAGGTTCGCGTGCGGCTGTCACCATCCTTGCCGTATGGGTTGCCCTGGGATATTACATGCTCATTTTCCAGGCGGGATTGCAAGCCGTGCCAGCCGAACTCTATGACGCAGCCGTTGTGGATGGCGCCGGACCTTTGCAGACTTGGTGGTTGATCACCATCCCCAGCCTACGTCCCACCTTCATTTTTCTCTTGATTACCGGGACGATCGATGCCATGTCGCGCTTTAGTGACCTTTGGACGTTGGGTGGGCCCGCGGGGACACCCGCTCGATCGCTGCAAACGATTGTGCTCTACATGTACCAGACGGCTTTCGAGAGCAATGACTTCAATCTCGCCTCTGCTTCGGCGGTCATTTTGTTTGTCGTTGTGCTCATCCTTACGATGGTGAATTTCCGCTCCTTTCTCCAGCGGGAGTTTTCCAGCCAATCAGGAGCGTGACGATGGCTTCAACATCTGAGAGCATCTCCCCGGCACGTCCCATAGGGATCTTGCGCGGCCTGTTGAGTTCACAGCGTAACTTTAAACGCGTGCAGCAGATCATCATTTTTATCATCATGGCGATTGGGGCGATCGCCATGATCGCGCCCTTTGAGTGGATGCTGGCAACGTCATTCTCCCGCTCTGCCAATGTTGCCATGCCTCGCATCCCGCGATTTTGGCCGTCTGATCCCAGCATCTTCAACTATAAAGTTGCAATCACGAATCTGCCCTTAGTGCGCTATTACCTCAACAGCTTAATTGTCACGACGACGTCCACCCTGGGCTACCTTTTCTTTAGCTCTCTGACTGGCTACGCCTTTGCGAAAGGACGTTTTGTCGGCAAATCCGTCCTTTTTATCATCCTGCTCACCACGCTGATGATCCCTTTTGAAATCCGAATGATCCCCATGTATCTGTTGATGCGCCAGTTACATTTGAGTGATACCTATGCGGCTCTGATCCTGCCGTTTATCACCGGCGGTTTTGGCACGTTCCTCATGCGCCAATATATCAGTGCGATTCCGGATGAATTGATCGACGCCGCACGGATCGATGGGGCGAGCGAACTGACCATTTACGCGCGAATTGTCTTGCCTTTATGTGGTCCCGCTCTGGCGGCACTGACCGTGCTCAGCGCCCTCTGGCGTTGGAATGATGTTCTCTGGCCCTTATTAGTCATCTCAGATAGAAGCCTGTATACCATCACATTTGGTTTAGCGATTGCAGGTCGCTCACAGGGAATCTTTACCGGTGTGGCGCTCGCGACCTCCGCCATTGCAATATTGCCCCTCATGATCCTCTATCTATTCTTACAGCGCTATATCATTAAAGGCATCATGCTGACTGGGCTAAAAGGCTGAGTATGACGGATCGCGCTGATCTATTGAACAAGGTGTTGTATGAAGCTACGATTTGATCCTGGTAACCTCGCTGATTTCAAAACACAAATCCGAGGGATTCCCGGTTACCCATCTGGGGAAGAGCTGCCGGTCAAGGAAATGATCTTTGAATCCGGTGCTCTCTGGCGTCTGCCAGATCTGTTATTGAGCGCGGGAATAAAACCTGAGGGACCCTTATTCGTCGTCATGGATCGAACGCCGATGCAGCGCGAGGGGAAGCCGCTCAAGGAACTCATCCTCCAGGTTCTGGATAATGCAGGCTGGCAAGCTGAAGTGATTTGGTTGGAGCCGGATCGTACCGGGCAGGTCCACACGGATTTTGTTCAGATCAATTCCGTAAAGGCACGTTTGCAAACAAGCTCGGCCGTCTTGTCTGTCGGTTCGGGGACGGTCACCGATATTGCTAAGCATGCCTGTTACGTTTATCAACAGGAAGAAAACGGCCAGCCTCTGCCTTTTGTGGTCTACCAAACGGCGAACAGTGTTAGTGCCTATACCTCGAATATGGCTCCTACTTTTGTCGATGGGGTCAAACGCACATTGCCTTCCCGCTATCCAGATGTGCTGATCTGTGACCTGGAAACTTTGCGTGACGCGCCCCACTCCATGACAGTGGCAGGCGTTGGCGATTTGCTGGCAGCCTTTGGTAGTTATGCAGACTGGTGGCTGGCGTATCGCCTGGGGCTTGACTCCACTTACACGGAGTTCGCTCAAACTCTTATGGGTCCGTTGGATGAAATTTTTATGGAACAGGCCGAAGGGCTGCAGGCAGGCATGCTCGAAAGCACAGCTGTGCTGGCAAAACTGATCGCGCTGGGTGGCTTGGCAATGTCGCTTTCGCATGCCACGGCACCGCTTTCAGGGTTTGAGCATGTCATGTCACATGTTCTGGATCTCGTTGCGGAACAAAAGCAGCGACCCCTGGCACAACATGGGACGCAGGTGGCCTTGGCAACTCTTCTCACAACGGGCGCCTATCAAACATTCCTGAATGAGTTTGAGCCAGCTGAGGTCAATGTAGAAAATTGCTATCCGACTGAAGCGCAGATGAAGAGGCGTATCGAAGCGGCTTTCCATCCACTGGACGCGACTGGGCGCGTGGCTGCCGAGTGCTGGTCTGACTATAAGATCAAATTAGAAGCCTGGCACGCTCATCGCGCCGACTTCGAGGCTGCACTGCGTGATTGGCCCGCCATTTGCGCGCAACTGCGTTCGCTTGTCAAACCGCCGGAAGTTGCCGCGAACATTTTGCATGCCGTCTCATCGCCAGCACGCTTTGAAGATCTAGTACCTTCACCAACTGAGTCTGAAGTCCAATTTGCATTTCGGAACGCCCCTCTGATCCGACATCGGTTCACATTGGGCGATTTGTTCGTGTTTTCAAATTGGGATCAGGAAACATTGTGGGCACAGGCGAATAAAAAATTTTGATAAAGGGAATCAAAACATGCAATCCCAACACCTCAAACCAGAACTGATCGTGATGCTCACGCACCATGATAAGACCGTTCCGAATGCATTGGAACTATTTCAGCGCACCAAAGAGTATCCCATCACGCATTGGGGTTTCAAGGATGTGGGACTATCCCCGGATGAGATGCAGAGCGTGGTCACTGCCATGAAGGAGGCCGGGAAAACCACCTTTCTCGAAGTAGTGAGTCTTTCGGAAGAAGAAGGCTTGCGCGGCGCACACCTGGCAGTGGAGTTAGGCTTCGATATTCTGATGGGAACGGTGTTTTATCCTTCCATTGCAGAATATCTAAAGGATAAACCCGTGCGTTACTATCCCTTTCCGGGCCATGTCCATAGCCACCCAAGCATCCTGGATGGGGAGATCGATGAAATTGTCGCCCATGCTTCTGAACTGGAAGGCTATGGCGTGCATGGTTTGGATCTGCTTACGTATCGTTATAACGGCGAAGCTGCCCGTCTGCTCAAGCAAGTCGTCGAGTCAACGAACGTGCCCATTGTATCTGCAGGCAGTATCGCTTCCTTTGAGCGGATCAACGAGGTTTGGGAGGCAGGGGCATGGGGCTTCACCATCGGCTCCGCATTCTTTGACAAACAGTTTGTGCCAGATGGCTCTTTTGAAGAGAACGTACTGGCTGTCTGCAATTGGCTGGAGGCACAATAAGCCATGGATTACGTGATCGGTTGTGATGTCGGTTCCCAGGGGACGAAGGCGATCCTGCTTTCCGTCACAGGTCAGGTCGCAGGGGAAGCCTACGAAGGCTATTCGATTGACTACCCTCATCCACTGTGGGCTGAACAACCTGTGGAGCGTTGGCTGGAGGCGCTCACCCTTGCCGTCCGGCGATTGCTTTCTGAAAGTGGAGTCTCAGCCAACAAGGTTCGTGCGCTGAGTCTGGCGACCCAGGTGGATGGCGTGATTCCGATCGACGCAAGTGGACAGCCTTTGCACCCTGCCATCATCTGGATGGACCGCCGGGCGAGTGCTCAATGTGAACGTGTGCGGCAGGGACTTGACGAAGAAAAAATCTTTCAGCTCACTGGACTCAATTTGGATGCGACTCACGTCGCGCCCAAGATCCGTTGGCTTGCAGACGAGCAACCAGAGATCTATGAGCGGGCTGTCTACTTTCTCCTGCCGGGCAGCTATATGGCGTATGCCCTGACCGGTGAATTGGGCGTGGATTACTCCAATGCTTCCTCCACCTTGCTGCTGGATGTGTACACAAAAACCTGGTCGCAGAGCATGGCGGAGGCGTTTGGCATTGACCTGAAAAAGCTGGCACCCCTCGGTGCGGGGACTGCTTCTCTGGGGAAACTTCGCCCAACTCTGGCGGAGAGCCTCGGGCTGAGCGAGGAAACTCTGGTGATGATCGGCTGCGGCGATGAACATGCAGCCTGTCTGGGAGCCGGCGTGTCACAGCCTGGTATCGTGGGTGATATTGCTGGAACGGCGGAACCGGTCTGCGCGGCCAGCTCGGAACCAGCCTTCGATCCGACCCGCCTGGTGGAAACCCATTGCCACGCCGACCCTGACCTCTGGCTCTTGGAAAATCCGGGGTTTGTCTCTGGTGGCAACGTTCGCTGGTTTCGTGATCAGTTTGCAAAAGGAGAGACGTATGCGGCCCTCGACGCGGAAGCCGCGCAGGTTCCGCCGGGTGCCGAAGCATTGACGTTCCTGCCCAGCCTGATGGGCGCCATGGCTCCCACCTGGAATGAATCGGCGCGGGGCACATTTGCCGGTTTTACGCTGGCACACAACCGGGGTCATTTCTTCCGGGCATTGCTGGAAGGGTCAGCTTATGCCGTACGTGACATTACGACACAAATGCAGGCTGCCGGGAGCGAATTGCGCGAACTTCGTGTGGTGGGCGGCGGGGCCAAAAGCCGGCTGTGGAATCAGATCAAAGCGGATGTGACTGGCTTGCAAGTGAACGTGCCCGAGATCACAGAGACAACCGCCCTGGGAGCCGCCTTCCTGGCATTGGTAGGGACCGGTGCGTATACCACGCTTTCGGAAGCGAGCGAACACATCGTCAAGATCCGAGAGTGCATCAACCCCGATCCGTCCGCGCAGTCCGCATATACGGAAGCCTATGAACGCTACCGGCAAACGTACTTTACATTATTGCCTGTCTTCGAAGAAGCCGCTAAGCGCACAGCCAGTTGATTTCGCTGGTCGAGTAGTCCCGCGTGATTGCGGCGGGACTACTCGACCAACGGATAACTTTTGTGAAAAATATTGGACACCTAGTTAAGCATCAATGAACAAATTTGATTCACTGGCACAGGTTCGTTGCTTTCTTTTGGATATGGATGGAACGTTCTATCTGGGGGAACGCTTGCTGGAGGGCGCTTTGGAATTCATTGACGTCTTGCATCAGCGGGGCTGCGAGTACTTATTCCTCACCAATAACTCATCCAAAGACAGCCAGCAATGTGTAGAAAAGATCACCCGCCTCGGGTTACCGGTTTCACGCGACAAAATCTTGACCTCCGGCGAAGCGACCGCCATGCACGTTCAAAGCGAGAAGCCTGGTGCGCGCGTTTACGTCGTGGGTACTTCCGCCCTCGAAAGTGAATTTCGTGAGCGCGGTTTTATCCTGACCGATGAAGCACCTGATTTCACTATCCTGGGATTCGACACAACCCTCACCTACGCCAAGCTGTGGAAGTTGTGTGACCTGGTCCGCGCCGGAGTTCCTTACATCGCCACGCACCCTGATTACAACTGTCCCACCGAGACCGGCTTCATGCCGGATATCGGTGCCACGATTGCGTTTGTGAGAGCCTCAGCAGGCCGCGAACCCGATCTGATCGTGGGCAAACCGAATCGCTTATTCGTCGAGAAAGCTGCCGAATGGACAGGCATCCCGGTCTCCGCTATGTGTATGATCGGGGATCGACTCTATACCGATATTGCGTTGGGAGAGACCGCTGGAATTCCCACCATCCTGGTTCTCAGCGGCGAAACGCAAGCCGACGAAGTGGCAGGCTCACCGCACCAGCCGAGTTATATATTCCAAAATCTCGGAGCCGTCGCTGAGCACCTGATGAAGATGAACTCCGCAAAATAAAAACCGACTGCTTATCCAAGCTATTTACGATCTTTGATACCCCCGTTAGTTCTTTGTCTCTTCCTTCGCCTTCTCTGCAATCTTCTTGACCGCTACTCCCAATCCCGCCAGCGGATTCCCTAATGTTGCCACGACCACATCCAGGACATCAGGCGCCATGCGCGCAATGTTGCGGAAGCGACGCGACAGGAATCCCTCATCCATCTTTTCGTTTTTCTGCGCGGCTTCGGTGACGGTGGATTGAATCTCTTTGACCTCAGCCTTCAAATCTTCTTTATCGGCTGCAGGTGTTTCGGGGCGAGTTTCGATTTTGGCATAAAGATCATCGAATAACTGCTTGATCTCTAACGCGCTCAAGCCAGTGACGGTGTGATGCGTGGTGATATTCCCACCGGCGACGTTGACATTTCCGCTAATGTCGGAGATATTTCCTGTTCGTACGCTTGTTTGCTTACCTCTCACGTTCGCGCGTTTTTTATTTGGCATAGTTACCTCACGGGGTGGGTGTTAATATTGAAGTTGGCGTAGGACATACAAGTTTTTCGTGCAAATACGTTAGGCGCTCTGCACAGGTCAGTTCACGGGGCGATAACAGAGATTGAGCCAGCGCAAGCACATCTTCATAGTGCACCAGAAAGATACGCGCGGTACCATCTAAACTGGCAGTCAGCAGATATTTGCCATCCGGGCTGAAAGCAAGGTGAGCAATATCCTTGCTATGCCCAAGCAAATGGACGATCTCAGCGCCTGTGTCAGCATTCCATACGATGACCGTATGATCGCGGCTGGACGTTGCCACATAGGGATCGGTAGGGCTGAAGACGGCATCGGTCACTTCACGGGTGTGTCCTTTCAGGATGAGCAGCAATTGCCCGGTGTCCGTGTCCCAGATGCGTGCGGTACTGTCCACACTTGTTGTCACAATCCGTTTGCCGTCTGCGCTAAAGGCGGCGCTCGTCACGAGATCGCTATGCCCCGCCAGAACATGTAGCTGCTTTCCAGTTTGCACATCCCAAACCCTGGCTGTCCGGTCGGCGCTGGCAGTTACGGCTAACTTCCCATCGGGACTGAACATGCCGGTCCAAACACCATTCTTATGACCTTTGAATTGAACGAGTTGTTGTTTTGTTTTTACGTCCCAAATAATGGCGAGACCATCCCGGGCAGTGGTAATGATG
>DASWEH010000510.1:0-6931 GCA_036394895.1 Anaerolineales bacterium | reverse complement strand
TACCGCCCGCTTCGAATGGCTGCTGGATACCATTGAACAGGAAGGCTATATCCTGCGCCCTGCATACAGCGAACGAAAAAGCTTTGGAACGGGATTGCGGATGGGGCTGTTGACGCTGGCTTCGATCATCAATTGGCGAGGGATAAAACCAATCCCTCAGCCGGTCGTTTCCCAGTCGTTGAGGAAGCTATAAAATCTTTAAGCTCAAGCTGCCACCCTTGGTAGCGTAGAGAGCATCGAATAGAGGAATTATGAAATCCAAATCTGTCATTGTGATCGGCGCAGGAATCGGTGGCATCACTGCAGCAATCCATCTCGCCCAACGCGGGGTGAAAGTGATCGTACTGGAGAAGAACTCCCACGCGGGAGGTCGCTGTGACCGCTTCAGCCGCGAGGATCATCACTTCGACACGGGACCGACTCTGCTGGTGATGCCGCTATTATATGAAGCGGAGTTCGCTGCCTTGGGCATATCCATGCATGAAATGCTGGCACTTCAGCGCGTAGACCCAACCTATCATCTGGTCTTCGACGATGGCAGTCAGTTATCTTTGACCTCCGATCTGAAATCGATGCAGGAACAATTAGAAGGTTTCGAGCCAGGTAGCTTTCCCGGCCTTTTGCGTTATATGGGCGAGGGTCATCGTCACTATCATTTGAGTATGGAAAAACTGGTCAATCGCGATTTCCGCAAAGCCTCCGATTTCTTCAAGGTCAGCAATCTGCCATTGATCTATCGCTTGAAGCCGCTTGCCAATCATTACCGCAATATGTCAAGTTACTTCGATGACCCGCGTTTGAAGGCGGCATTTACCTTCCAGGATGTGTACATGGGGCTAAGCCCCTTCGAGGCACCTGCCACATTTTCCATGATGCCTTACACCGAGCTGGCCCATGGGGTTTGGTATCCGAAAGGTGGAATGTATTCCATTGTGGAGGCACTGATGGAACTTGCCCGCCAGGCGGGTGTGGAGTTCATGTTCGATACATCCGTGGAGCAGATTGAAGTAGATGAGAATCAGGCGCAGAGCGTTGTCCTTGAGAATGGTCGTTATGTGAAGTCGGATGCGGTCCTCGCCAATGCTGACCTGCCTTATGTCTATCAAGATTTACTGCCACACAGTCCAAAAGGGCGTGGCGAAGCCAAACGATTAGCTCACAAACGATTCTCCTGTTCGGTCATTAGTTTTTTCTGGGGCGTGGATAAAGTGTACAAGCAGCTCAACCCTCACACGCTCTTTCTAGCAGATGATTACCGCGAAAACTTCGACTCGATCATCCGTGACCTGGATCTGCCTGCGAATCCTTGTCTTTATGTCCATGCTCCAACCCGGCTCGACCCATCCATGGCGCCTGAGGGACAGGACACAATAATTGCAATTGTTCCGGTCGGGCACATGAGCGAGAACGGAGAACAGGATTGGGCTGAGATCCGAGATCGGGCACGTCAGCAGGTTTTTCGTCGCTTGAGAATTCTTGGCATCACTGACCTGGAAGCGCATCTGAAATTCGAAGTGAACTTTACACCGCTCTCCTGGCGCAAACGCTACAACCTGATGAAGGGCTCCACGCACGGACTGTGTCACAACCTGACACAGTTGGGTTACTTCCGCCCTCGCAACAAGCATTCGCGTTACCACAATCTTTATTTTGTCGGGGCGAGTACTCATCCAGGGACAGGCATGCCCACCGCGATGGTGTCCGGGCGTCTGGCGGCGCAACGGATTATGGATGATTTACAGATCAAACTGGCCTGAGGCAAACCAATGGACACCAGTATTTACATTCAAAGATTGTTGGAAGCCGAGCCTCTGCGCGAGCCGATGCTTCGTTCAATCGTTCGATCCCTGCAACTACCTGTTGAAAGTAAAGGTCTCGATGCCGGTTGTGGGGTCGGGCTCCAAACATTGTTGCTCGCAGAAGCTGTCGGAGCAAAAGGACATATCACCGGGATTGACATCCTGCCTGAATTGCTTGCCTATGGCGAGGACATAGTAAGGAAGACAGGTCTTTCAGACCGCATCACATTTCGTGAAGCAGATGTGAATCATCTTCCATTTGAAGACGACACCTTCGATTGGATATGGAGCGCGGATTGTATTGGCTATCCTGCTGGAGAACTAACGCCGTTACTAGAAGAACTCACGCGCGTGGTCAAGCCCGGTGGAGAGGTGATCTTGCTGGGATGGTCGTCACAGCAGTTGCTTCCGGGTTATCCCCTGCTCGAGGCAAGGCTGAATGCAACCTGCTCAGGCTATATTCCTTTCTTAAAAGAGAAAAGCCCAGACTTGAATTTCCTGCGTGCCAGCCATTGGTTCCAAAAAGCGGGGCTGGAGGAGATCAAAGCCCAGACGTTTGTCGGTGAGGTTCAGAGTCCACTCACAATGGGCAAGCGGACTGCCCTCATCTCCCTCTTTGACATGCTCTGGAGTTCACCGCAGCCTGACACATCGCCAGAGGACTGGCGACAATATCAACAGCTTTGCAAACCGGAATCAGCAGATTTCATCCTGGATCTTCCGGATTACTACGCCTTCTTTACGTATTCGATGTTCAGGGGCAAGGTTCCTGTTCGCTAACGTGCAAATTCCAACAAAAACCTGAGATTGGTATTTCTATTGGCTGCAATTATTTTCGTTGATGGCTTGAGTGTTGGAAGCTATTGGCATTAAAGAGGTTAAAACCATGAACAAAATACAAGCTTCTCGCCTAGCCTTAAATCGGCGGGACTTTCTAAAGCTATTAGGAGCGGCAACAACAACTGCGACATTGGGACATGTCCTGTTCACTTATGCGCCCTGGCTAGATTATGACGAGCAGGTTATGCAAACATGGAGCAAGCCTTTAAGTAAGGATTTGAGAATGCCAGAACAAATGCGGGAACTGGTTCGTTATGCTACGCTGGCACCGAATGGGCACAATACCCAACCCTGGAAATTCGCAATCAAAGAGGATGCGATTCAAATCCATCCAGATTATTCCCGACGTTTGCCTGTAGTCGACCCATACGACCGCGAACTGTGGATCAGCCTCGGCTGTGCTTTAGAAAATCTGGTCATTGCCTCACAAGCGGCGGGATACGAAAGCGAAGTCATTTATCCTTTCTCAGACGCAGACTATATTGAAGTGAAACTGCGAGAAGAGAAGATCATCAATTCGAATCCTCTTTTTGATGCTATCCCTGAACGGCAGTGCACTCGTTCTCTCTATAATGGACTTCCGCTCCCGACCGCAGAGTTGGATTTGCTTCAATCCATCCAATTGGAGCCTGGCATTGAGATGCAGCTCCTCACCTCCACCAATCACATCGAGGCAACCCTTGAATACGTCAAGGCAGGTGACCAGCGTCAATATAGCGATCAAGCCTTCATCGATGAACTGGTGGACTGGCTTCGTTTCAACAAGGCTGAATTGTTCGAGACCCTCGACGGGCTTTATTCACGCTGTTCAGGTAACCCTGAAGTGCCGCGCTGGCTGGGCAAGATGTTCGTGACAACCAGGAATGCCGGGCAGCAGGCCCAAACGGACGAAATGAATGTCCGTAGTTCGTCTGGCCTTTTCGTCATCACCACCGAACAAGATAATAAACACGCTTGGATCAGTACCGGGCGCGCCTATGAACGACTGGCGCTGACTTTAACATCACTGAGCATTAGATCGGCAGTCATGAATCAACCGATTGAAATCCCTGAATTGCGCTCCGAATTTCAGAGCTATCTAAATATTGGCGCGTCCCAGCCACAATTCCTCTTGCGATTTGGTTATGCCGATTCCATGCCGCGTTCGCTTCGACGTCCGGTAGATCAGGTGTTGGTGTGACTGAATGCGAATTCAAGCATCAGATCCCTATTGCCAGTCTCAGTGGTAGCCAGACCCTATCCACTTGACCACACTATCCATTCGGATAGTGAAAAACTCCCCCATTGGCAGGGGAGTCTTTTTTTCGCGTTCGCTAAAATAATTGAAGAAGTTCAGATGATCTCGAAAGAAGAAAACATGGAACCTATCTTCGACCCTCAAATCCTGGCAGATGACCTGTGCGAAGTCCATCGCATCTATGCCAATTTTTTCTCTCAACTCAATATGAAAGACTGGGAAAAACCTGTCAAAGGCGGCTCGAAGGAATGGACACTGCATGAGACGGTCGCGCACTTGTGCGCGCTGACAGGAGCAGGTCTGGAGAGCATTCAATATACATTACGCGGGCAGGAATACATCTTTGACGGCCTCATAGATCGCTATCATTTCACTGCCTACAATCGTCACGGCATCGACGAGCACCTTTCTATCCCGATGAAGGAACTGTGCGCAGAATTCCTCAACATCCTCGACCAGACTGCTTACATTGCTCGCACCATGCAGCCCGATCAATGCGAACTGGCTTCCGAAATGCCCATTTACAACCGCCCGGTGAAAATTACCGAGGCGATGAGCATCATGATGTTTCATGCCGGGCTGCATCATTCAGCGCAGGTCGCGGAACGCGCTGGTGTTCCGCCTCTCTGGAAACAACTCTCACCTGAAGTTCGTCACCGCGTGATCGGACGGGTGATGCGCGCCCTCAGCCTGCTCTATCGTCATGACCTGGGCGGTGACTTGCGGGCAGTATTCGTCTTTGAAATGGAAGGTCCGGGTGGCGGCAATTGGCACGTAGATGTTTCATCTGAGGGAACTCTATCAGCAGATGAGGTTGCCGATCATCCTAGTCTTGTCCTCCACTTCCGTAAAACGGACCTGTTCTGCTAGCTAATGACAGGACGGCTCAACCTCCCCATCGCTCTATTGACCGGCCAATTGAAACTGCGCGGCGACCTAAGACTATTCCCACGCTTTGGCTCGTTGTTCAGTGTAGATGCGAGGTCATGAAATAACCATGACGCCAAACATAACAACCTCAAAGGAGAAAACCAAAATGAACATGATCATCAACATCGGCGCGTTTGCTATCCTTGGCATTTTGTGGCTTGGATTTGCCGCAGCCCTGATTTTCAATCAGGCGCTTCTCGATACCGCCTGGCAAACGTTGCATAGCCTGCCGTTCATTGTCCAAGCTGTGGTTTGGCCGCTCATCCTGTCAGTGGCCGCTGGTCTATGGATCTGGGAAACCTCCTGGCCGCTCTGGCTGCGACTGATCCTGGTCATCGGCCTGGGCTTTGTGACGGTCTATACCTTCTTCCCCAAAAAGGCATAGATGAAAACGCTGATCAAGCTGGAAGAACTTGCGTTCGTCGTTCTATCCTTTTATCTTTTTCTTGCCCTGGATTATGCCTGGTGGTGGTTTCCGCTGCTCTTCTTTACCCCCGATGTCAGTTTGATCGGTTATCTGATCAATCGAAATGTAGGCGCGACCACCTATAACTTTATCCATCATAAGGCATTAGCAGTTCTGCTCTATCTTCTGGGCGGTTTCATTCAAGCACCCGGACTGCAATTGGCAGGTCTGGTGATGTTCGGACACTCAAGCATGGACCGCGCCCTGGGCTTTGAACTACAACAAATGAAAGAAGCTACACAATGAAAAAACTTCTTATGCTGTGTGGTGTATCCGCTGCCGTCATTTACATAGGGACAGTTCTCCTGGGCGGGCTGCTGAGACCTGGGTACAGTCATATCTCCATGGCGATTAGCGAGCTGGTCGCCGATGGTGCGCCGAACCGCGCCTTGCTCAGTTCGTTATTTCTGGTCTACAACGCACTGCTGAGTGTCTTTGGGACAGGTCTATTGCTCAAGGTGAACAGCCGGTCACGTGGATGGGTAAGCGGGATGATCGGATCTCTGGCTCTCTTACTGGTTGGACTCGCAGGGATATTGATGGAAGTCGCTTTCCCACAGGAGCCCGGCGGTGCTGCAACGACATTCGCTGGAATCATGCATTTCGTGATGGCGGGCGTCGCTGCATTGGGAACGATGGTCGCGATTTTGATGCTGGCGTTTTGGTTCAAGAACATATCCGCTTTGAAGGGCTATGTTGTGTATTCACTGATCAGTGTCGCGGTCATCTTTCTATCAGGAGGGTTGGGCGCCGCAGCGATGGCAAACCATTCTCCACTCTTTGGACTGATCGAACGCATCACGATTTTCACGTTCACACTGTGGATGTTTGTCATTGGCTGGAAGATGACTCAACTGGAAGGGAAAACTTCCGAACAATTACAGTTTGAAGTGATCGCATCAACACTGAAAGGAAACTAACTATGTCACAAATCCTGATCGCCTTATCTGTATGGTTACACGCTCTGGGAACAGTTGTCCTGATCGGTCATTATCTTTTGCTCTCCGGCATCTATCTTCCCGTTCTGACAAGATATAACGGAGCGATCCTCAGCGAAATCTCTAAGCGCAGTCGACCGTGGATGTATGGCTCATTATTGATCTTTATTGTGACCGGTATCCTCCTCATGTTTGCCGACCCTAACTATTTGGGAGTTGGAAATTTCAGCAACGTTTGGGGAGTCCTGATGCTGATCAAGCACCTATTAGTGATTGGGATGATTGGGCTGGGATTCTGGTTCAATGCCATCCTGCGCGTGGGTCCCTTAATGAGTTCCAATACGGGGGCAGCTCAGGCAATCGCCCGCTTCCGAAACTATGTCAACGCAATGGCGGTCTGCGGCGTTTTGGTCTTGCTGCTCACTGCTCTGGCGCAGGTGGAGTAAGAATGAAAGGACAACCTGCTCTTAATTGGCTCGTTCCATTGATTGCTATCCTAGCCATCATCATTTCGGGTGTTGGCTTGTTTTCGCAAGGCGGAGACGGTCCGTTTCCCTTTACCACGATCTATGGCGATACAGTTGAAATCGATGGACAGGGGATCTATAGTCATGATTCATCATTTGCCGCCGCACTCTTTAGAGGCACGGATGCGATTACCCTCTTTGTGGCTATTCCGTTGCTCCTGGTCAGCTACCTGTATTATTTGCGCGGTTCACTG
>DASWEH010000509.1:0-9874 GCA_036394895.1 Anaerolineales bacterium | reverse complement strand
CCACATCCGTCTTTGTATCTTTAAGCAATTTGACGATATCAGCTGTCGGTCCAGGCGCCTTCGTGATCATTCCTGAAAGATATTTGCCAAGACCGTCATGGGTCATACCGCGCACCACCGGCGCGCCGAGTTGGGGAACCTCCGCGAATTTATAAGTGTTATTGGGTTCAGCAAAGATGGCTTCACATAGATCCTTGCCAACCTTCGTGACATTGACGTCGATGCCCAGGGTGAATTCGATATCGCGGATGTGATAACCACCGAGGCGTGCATGCATGATGCCGGGCACGAGAGCCTCATCCACCGCATCTTTATAGAACTGAATTCCTTGCACGAGCGAGGAAGCACAGTTTCCAACGCCAATAATTGCGACACGTACCTTTTTACTTGCCATGAAATGGGATCTCCTTATATGTGTGAATTGGTCAATTTATCGGATTGCTCCGAAATGCCTATTCTTTTATGCAGTCAATGTTGTATAATGCGTTCGATGGCCACCAACGAACGCATTGATCACCTGGAACGTCTGCTGGAAGTTGTGCGGGGTTTAACCACGGCACCCGACCTCGAATCTTTTTTACAAACGGTTATCAACGAAGCCACTGAGCTAACCAACAGCGAGCTTTCATCCATTCTTGAATATGATGAGACTGCCGAGGAATTACGTTTCCTTGCCATGCATTGGTTTCAGCGCGACCTGCTCAGACCCATGGGCGTTCCATTGGAGGGAAGTGCAGCAGGCTGGGTATACCGCCGCGGTCAGCCGCTCATGATCCAGGATACGAAGATGGATCAGCGTCATTTCAAAGTGGTTGACCGCGTAACGAAGCATGAAACACACTCTCTCGTTGCAGTCCCGCTCATGGTGCGCGGTGAAGTCGTTGGTGTATTGGAAGCGCTGAACAAAAAAGATAACGCACATTATACCGAAGAAGACCTGACCATTCTAGAAACACTGGGCGCACTGGCGGCACAGGCGATGCAAAACGTCGCTCTTCAGCGCAAGGTACGCGCCACCGCCATTGAGTTGGCAGAATTAGAACGCCTCAAAACGGACTTTATTGCGATCGCTTCCCATGAGCTTCGGACACCCCTCGGCTTGATCCTCGGTCATGCCACGTTCCTGCGTGAGACAGCCGGCGCGGACTATGCGGAACAGCTCGACACGATCATTCGCAACGCGACCAAGCTGAAAGAGATCGTTGAAAATCTTTCCGATGTAGATAATGTCCAAACGGGTGCGGCCCGTGTTCGCAATCAAAAGGTCTCACTAGTGAAGATCGTAGAGGATGTGATCCTGACATTTCAGGATGAGGCGAATGCCAGAAACATTACACTAAAATCGGAGTTGGGAGATTCCCCATTTTATTTGGATGCAGATGAAGTAAAGCTTGGTATTGCTTTGAGCAATTTGGTAAAGAACGCACTGCAATTCACAGAATCTGGCGGGCATGTCACGGTTAAGGTTCAGGAAGATGCTGGTCACTTCAAAGTCAGTGTAGCCGATGATGGGATTGGCATCTCAGCCAAGGATCTGCCGCGCGTATTTGAGCGATTTTTCCAGGTCGAAACGCATCTTACCCGCCGTTATGGAGGCATGGGATTGGGACTTGCCGTAGCCAAGGCAATGATTGAGCTGCATAATGGGCGAATCTGGGTGGAGAGTGAAGAAGGCAAGGGAAGTACTTTCACTTTCCTCATTCCAGCAGAGCAGACCCAACCTTTCGCACTCTCATCAAATCCATTCGTTGAGTAATTATCTTTCCTTAGAATTCCGTTCAAGAGGGTGACAGTTACAAGTAGCTGTCACCTTTTCTTTTATAATTGCCCGAACTATGGAACCGCAGTTTTTGGTGTTTGGCAAGTTAACGCGTGAATATCTTTTACCTCCCGATGGTTCACCACGGCTTGACGTGGCAGGCGGGAGCTTGCTGTATGCCGCGGCTGGACTTCGGGTATGGGAATCGGAGATTGGCTTGGTAGGGCGTGTAGGCAATGACTATCCACGCGAGTGGTTGAATCAATGTATGGCGCGTGGGTTCGATACCTCCGGCATCCGCATTGTTTCCAAAAATATGGATCTAAGAGAATTCATTGCCTACAACGAATCCTTCGAAGCAAACCGTGTCAATCCTGTTTCTCATTTTGCGCGGCGCGACATGACGTTTCCCAAATCCCTGCTTGGATACCAACCTCCCGACGACAAAAAGAAACCTGATCGCGAAAGCGTATTGATTGTGACAGACATTCCCAACGATTATTTGACTGCCCGAGCCGCGCTGTTGTGCCCCATGGATCTTGTCACGCAGACCCAGTTAATCGCGGGGATGAAACGCGGCAGCGTGCATACCTTCGTGCTGGATCCCGGATTTGTTACCATGACCCGAGCCGCGCGACGCGAATTGCCTGCTTTACTAAACGGTGTGACGGCTTTCCTTCCTTCACAGGAGGAACTGTACAATTTGTTCTGGGGCGAACCCTACGATCTTTGGAAAATGGCTGAAAAAGTTTCCATGTATGGCTGCGAATATGTCGTGATCAAATGTGGCTCGCGCGGCCAATTACTGTACGATGCCAACAATAAACGGAAGTGGGAAATCCCGGCTTATCCTGCCCGCCTCGCCGACCCGACCGGCGCGGGCGATGCATTCTGTGGCGGGTTCCTCGCAGGCTATTGTAAAAATTACGATCCGTTGGAGGGTGTTTTATACGGCAATGTATCGGCTTCCTTGAAGCTAGAGGGAAGTGGCGCATTCTATCCCCTGGATGTGTTGCCCGGGCTTGCAGAAGCGCGCCTGGGTGCGTTGAGAAACATGGTGAGGGCAGTGTGAACAATAATATTGTGAATCGTCTGATTGAACTTGCGATCCAGATCCAGCAAATACCTGCGCCAACGTTCGAGGAGCAGAAGAGAGCAGAGTTTGTGCAAGGTCTGTTCCTGGTTGAGGGATTGAAGGATGTGTGTATTGATAAAACGGGGAATGTGTTTGCTCGCTTGAAAGGGAATGGAAGCGAGAAGCCGCTTGTTGTTAGTGCGCACCTGGACACGGTCTTTCCTAGGGAGGTGAATCTACGTGTCACGCGGGGCACCGAGCTGATCCACGGGCCCGGGCTTGGAGACAACTCTCTGGGTGTCGCGGCGTTGTTTGGCTTATTATGGTCTCTACGAGAACGAGAGATTCAACTTGGCGGGGATGTATGGTTGGTCGCAAACGTTGGTGAAGAAGGATTGGGTGACCTGTTCGGGATGAAAGCGGTGGTTGATCGTTTTGGTGGAGCTGTGCATGCTTATCTGGTACTGGAAGGGCTGGCATTGGGACATGTTTATCACCGTGCCGTGGGAGTCAAACGCTATCGCGTCACTGCCCGAACATCGGGCGGACACTCATGGTCAGATTATGGTCAGCCGTCCGCTGTGCACGAGCTGGCAAAACTTGTGGTGGCATTGACCTCGCTTGAATTGCCGAGTCATCCGCGTACCACAATGAATGTGGGGAAGATTTCAGGCGGCACGTCTGTCAATGTGATCGCGTCCGAGGCTTCCTTTGACCTTGACCTGCGTTCGGAAGGGCAGGAGTCTTTGGCAGCGCTGGTTTCAGCAGCCGATAAATTGATTCACAAAGCCAATCGAAGTGGAGTGAGTATCGAAGTGCAGATGATTGGTCAGCGCCCGGCAGGCGAAATCTCCGTCAATCATCCGTTTGTGCTTCTGGCGAAGGATTGTCTGCGTGAACAAGGCTTGGAACCCGGATTGATCTCAGGCTCGACCGATGCGAATGTGCCGTTGAGCAAAGGCTATCCTGCCATTGTGCTCGGCGTGACGACCGGTGGCGGCGCGCACACGATCCATGAATATATCAATACTCCGCCCATCGCGCAGGGCTTGGAGCAGTTGGTGAAGTTTGTGAGCAAGATTTGGTAATTAAAAGGAATAGAAAAGAGGTCAATGAGCAACCATTGACCTCCTTTTGATTTGATCACTTGACTTGTCAAGCTTTGATTTTCTAGCTACTTAACTCCCAATACCTCGTACACTTCCAGCGGTTGGGTTTTACCTTTTACAGAAAGTGGCACAAACGGTTTCGCATCGATCTCATCTTTTACGCGCTCGTATGCCTCTCTGCTGATCAAAATTTGATTTTTGGAACAGTTCTCTTGAATGCGTTTCGTTGTATTCACACTGTCGCTGATAGCTGTATATTCAAGTCGCTTTTCCGTGCCAATCCATCCCAACACAGCTTCACCGTAATGGATGCCTACACCGAAGGCGAGATGCGCCTCTTCGGGCAGTTCTCTGTGTAAAGCGGCAACTGCGTCGCGGATGGCTACCGCGGATTTCACTGCGCGCAATGTATGATCAGGTTGCGGAAGCGGCGCGTTATACCATGCCATCACTGCATCCCCAAGGAATTTATCGACGGTGCCTTCGCTAGCAAGCACTGCATCGGCTGCAGCAGCGAGATAACGGTTCAAGACAGCCACCAATTCTTCTGGTGAGTGTTGCTCGCTATAAGCAGTGAAGCCGCGAATATCTGCAAACAGGATCGTGATAAATACTTTTTTGCCGCCGATTTGCAAACTGTTTGGATCGATCTGATCGAGCACGGCGGGCGACACCATTCTCTGTAATAAACTGCGTTGTGCTTCGAGCTTTTTTTGTTCGGTCATATCATCCAGCACAATCGCAACGCCCTGGGTCTTTTGTCCGGCATCTTTGAGCGGAGAAAGATTGAAACGCCAATCCACGTAACCGCGTTCGGGCAGAGTCTGGCTGAGTTCGAGTCCCACAACCGGCTGGTCATTTTTGCGAACTAAAGCCATGTGTGGCAGGATATCTTTTGCAAAGGTAGGCATGATCTCCCCAAGAGGCATCCCAACGATGTCAGCGGAGGCACGTCCCAGGATGGCGGAGGCGGCTCGATTACACAGGGTAATCTGATCCTGCACATCCGCAGTAATCACTCCCGACACGATGGATGCGAACACATCATCCATCAGATTTTTAAGTTCCGTTACTTCTTCAAGAGTGCGTTTAAGCGAGGAGAATAAGCGTGCATTTTCAATCGCAACAGCAGCCTGGTTTGCAAACGCAGTCAGCAGATCGCGGTGTGAGTCGGAGAAGATGCCCGTGCGAATACGGTTATCCGTATAGATCACTCCGATCAATTCTGATTTGACCATCAGGGGGACGCATAAGATCGAACGCAAATTAAAGGCAATAATGCTTTCATGACCACCAAAGCGCGGGTCTTCACGTGCATTGGTCGTGAGAACGGCTTCGCCTCCCCCAATCACGCGTTCCACGATGGTACGGCTGATCGCAAATTCGTTTTGGTTGATGGATTCCTGTTCCCAGTTGCGCGCAATGCGGGTGACCATTTCGCCGCGTTCATCGCGCAGCATGAGAAAACCGCGTTCCGCTCCCATCAAACGGACGATGGTATCCATCACGATTTGCAGAACTGCGTCCAGCTCCAGCGTGGAATTAACCACCTGACCAATTCCAGCCAGGGCCTGCAAATGGCTAAATCGTAGTTCAAATGGAATGAGCGTCTCGCTAAGACGTTCAAGCGAGTTTTCAAGGCTTTTTAGTCCCTCTATAAATTCAGGGGCTTGCTTGGAATCCAGCGAGTTGCGCAGTTTGGCAAATTGCTGGGTAACCGCAATGACTTGATCATTGATGGGCTTGGTCTTGACTGGGTCCATGAGATTTCCTTCGCGCTTGCAAGCCCATCTACTGATGGAATAAAAAATTAGCGCATGGGCTTGCCGAAAAAAAGATAACGTATCCGTTCGATGATCACCTGGGCACGCAGGTTGAGCGCGGCACGGCGGGCCTCTGTGATGTCTGCAACTCTGGAAGTATAAAGGGATGTCTGATGTTCGTCCAGAAGAATTTTGATTTGATCTGCCTTCCCAGGCAGGATACGAGTCAGTTTTGCAGCGCGTTCGATGGGCGTGATATGAGCTGGAACGGCCTGATCGAGATATCGCAGCCCAAAGTTAACGCTTTCGAACGATTTTTCAATCGGAGAAAGTTTCACCCACTTTTCCCAACGCGTGACCCAGATGGGAACCTCAATTCCAGTGCGTTCGATCGTCGCGCGTAGGAAGACAGGGACGCGCACCGCGAGCGAATAGCGCAGGCTGAGGAAAACAATCCCTGCCAGAACAGTGATTGACAATAGGATCCAGTAGAAGATCGGAAAGGCTGGAGCAATGGGTCCAACAGGACCGGTCACACCTTCATCAATTTGTTCGCGCCCGGCAAAATCCTGATTGTTGTCTGTCCGCAGACCATTGAGCGGATTGAGGGCATTCGCATCTGTTGGATCTTGAGGCGGAAGTGGTCGATCAAGCGGAGCCTGCCAGGCCGTGGGTTCGAATTCTACCCATCCAATTTCAGGAAAGTAGACCTCTGGCCAGGCATGCGCATCCTGTCTGCGGACCACAAAGCTGTTGCCCTCTCGCTGACCTTGAGCAAAGCCAACCGCCATACGGGCAGGCACTCCCACCGAGCGTAACATCAAGACCTCAGCGGAGGCGTAATAAACGCAGTAACCTTGCTTATATTCAAATAATACCCATTCGAGTGGATCTTTATTGCGCGGCACTTCTGCGATGGTCTGAGCATAGACGATATTTTCCCGCAGATAACGAGTGATGAAAATCGCCTTCTCAAAAGGTGTTTTGGCATCGGCCGTAATCGAGGTCGCCAGGTCCTTGATATGAGGTGAGAATGATTTAGGCAATTGCAGATATTTCTGCGTAACCCATTCTGGATAATTGGTTCCCGCATCCTGCAGTTGCTGACGATTCGGATTGCTCAAGATCGCATCCACTTGATAGGTTTCTCCACCTCTCAAGGCAGGATAAGCATGCCATGCGATAATGTCTTTGCCATCCAGGGCAGGGATTGCAAATGTGACGCCCGGTCGGCTGACCCAGATCGGTTCTGCTGGCGAATAGAGCAATGAGAAGGTTGTCTTGCCAGTACTAAAGACAAAATGCGCTGGGGTTTTTTCCAGTATAGCCACATTAAAGGGATTTATAACCGCAGGCGAATAATCTTCGCGGACGGTCCCACTGGTATACCATTGCCCATTTACGAAGCGGTCATAGGTGCGTCCGCGCCAGTAATAGCGCGGCGGTTTTTGATCGAACGGGAGATCGGGTGCTTCCACCTTGAACATCACGGCATCTGATAGAGGAAAACCTTGCCCGAGTGCAAGTTGTGAGCCGAAGAATTGACCGCGTGTCCCACCGCTGGCCGATTCCAAGGCACTGACCGCGTTTTCCATTCTATCGGTGAAATGACGCCAGGGACGTGTGATTTGATTCCAGGTCTTTACAGCAGACTTCATGCTGGATAGGGAGGCTGGCATGGTCCAGGCGACAACGATGATCAAGCCTGCTGCAATCGCCATACTGCTTGTTAAATCAACGCTGTTATCGGGAGAGAGAAAAATACGCCGCGCCCGCCATGAACTTTTGTTTTGAAGATGTTGCAGGCGTCCCAAGAGGAGCAGCGCGATGAAAGCAAAGAATGCCAAAAACCAGAGACGTCCCGCAATGCCATTGTCATAGTTCTGAATAATGATCAAACCAATCGCGGCGGGCAAAACAGACCCAAGATAATTCTGATTGCGTACGAGCGTGAACCCTGCCCAGGAACTGATAATCCAAAATGTGATGGACATCAACGCCACAAAGAAGATCGGATCTTCCACAGGTCGACGCCCGAAGAAATCGGAGGTGGAGAAAAATAGACGTCCGGCCACGCTGGCGAATTGCTCTTCCAAGGACGCTTGCTGGTTAATGATCAGAGTCCATTGCAGCGGCAGCATGATCAGCATGTAAATGAAGGTCAGCCAGCGCACGGTACCACGCCGGAAATGACTATATCCAAGCGCGGTACCAACCACAAATCCTATGTACGTAAAGGTCTGGATGAGATAAAGGAACGGAGTCCATGTGGTGGCGACCAGGCGCGAGGCGACAGTCTGCAAGAGAACAAAGAGCAGCCCAACGGCGGCCCAGTCCCACCAACGAGAGTGCTGTATGTGTAACTTTTCCATTTTCTGAGTGTACAATAGAAAAAAGATTATCGTCCAATACTGGAGAGGGGTTTTTACGAGAGTGATGATAACGCAGTTAAAGTCATTTTCTAAGAGCTTTTTTGAACTCTAACGGAGCATCGCGCACATATCTGATATGCGAACCAAACCAGGAATTTGATTCTAGCCTAAAATTTGTTCATAGAAGTTTAGTAATTGATTAGACAAGCGCTGGGTTCGTCTAACATTGCAGATCCAAAGGAGACCGATATGGATTTCTTCTTTCAGCACGGAATCGATTGGATTATCGCGATTCAATCCCTGGGCGGTTGGCTGGAACTGCCAATGAAATTTTTCACTTTTTTGGGGTATGAGAACTTTTTCTTCCTGGTTTTGCCTCTCATTTACTGGAGCGTGGATGCGGGCTTGGGGATGCGTGTCGCGCTGGTGCTCGCCGTCAGCAATAACTTGAAACCCATTTTCAAATTGTTGTTTGCCGCGCCACGCCCGTACTGGCTAAGCGGACAGGTGAAGCCTTTTTTATATGAGAGTTCCTTTGGTATTCCATCCGGTCATGCGCAGGACGCTGTGGCGTTGTGGGGGATCATGGCAGCCAGCGTGAACAAGCGTTGGGCGTGGGTATTGGCATTTGTCATTGCATTTTTTGTTGGGTTCTCGCGTCTCTATCTTGGCGTACATTTTGTCCATGATGTGATTGCGGGCTGGTTGATTGGATTTGTCATTCTCTTCGCGTTCATGAAATTTTGGGATCCAATCGCTGCCTGGCTCAAAATCAAGACACTCCCTCAACAGATCATGCTTGCGTTTGTGATCTCTTTGATAATGATTGGGATAGGTGCATTGAGCACTGCGCGCCTGCATGGATATATCTTTCCGGTGGAATGGACGGACAATGCGCTCCGTGCTGGACCGTTACCTGATCCCGTTTCGATCGAAGGCATCATCACTTCGGCGGGATCGCTCTTTGGGCTAGCTGCCGGTGCCGCGTGGATTTTTTCCAGAGGTGGGTATCAGGCTTCAGGTCCGCTGGAGAAACGGGCTCTCCGTTATGGGGTCGGACTTGTCGGAATCATGATCCTGTGGATTGGGCTGGGAGAGATATTCCCGCGTGGTGAAGCCTTCCTGCCATTGATGTTGCGTTATATCCGTTATTCGCTCGTTGGTCTGTGGGTAATGGCGGGAGCACCTTGGTTGTTTTTTCATTTCAAATTAGCAGACCAACCCAAGATGTAGGCAGTGCGTCTGTTATAATCCCAAGTCTACGGCAAACTTTTTGGGAGACGTTGCGAATTCATGACCCTTGAACGTGGCGCGTTACTACATAAGCGATATCGCATTGTTGAAATCCTCGGCCAGGGTGGGATGGGATCCGTTTACCGCGCGGTGGATGAAAACCTCGGTGTGGATGTGGCTGTCAAGGAAAATCTCTTTACGACGGATGAGTACGCACGCCAATTCCGTTTGGAAGCAGTCATCCTCGCGAATTTACGTCACCCAAACCTGCCGCGTGTCACTGATCATTTTGTGATTGGGGATCAGGGACAATATCTGGTAATGGACTACATTGAGGGGGAGGATTTGCGTCAGCGCATGGAACGCATGGGGAATATCTCCGAAGATGAGGCAGTTTTGATCGGCGCCGCGATGTGTGACGCGCTGGCTTACCTTCATACTCGTAAGCCTCCCATTTTGCATCGCGATCTTAAGCCGGGAAATGTCAAAATCACGCCTGATGGACATATCTTCCTGGTGGATTTTGGCCTTGCCAAAGTACTGCACGTGAGCCAGGCAACGAC
>DASWEH010000508.1:0-6225 GCA_036394895.1 Anaerolineales bacterium | reverse complement strand
CATTCGCAAGTTGCCATGATTACCGGGCCTAGCGATTGGAAGTCGGTCGGCGATCGAACGCAAGGCTATATACAAGCCTTGGATTCTGCAGAGCTAACACCGAATCCTGATTTAATCGTTCATGGAGAAAATTGGCTGCATCGAAGTGGCTACGAAGCAGCGAAAGAACTCCTGAAAAAGAAACAACCTTTTACTGCCTTATTCGCACAGAACGACCGGATTGCAAGTGGGGCAATAAATGCTCTTAAGGAAGCCGGTCTTAGAGTGCCGCAGGATGTTTCCGTCGTTGGTTATGATGACATCCCTGAGGCTGAATTTTCTGATCCGCCATTGACCACAATCCGGCAACCAATGCAGGAGGTAGGCAAAGCAGCAACGCGTTTGCTGATCAAGATGATCGAAGATCCAACGTCAACTCCCCAACAGATTTTGTTCGATACTGAGTTGGTGATTCGTTCTTCCTGCATTCAACGGTAGTTTGGACCCGAGCGGAAATTGAGGAAAGGAGGCGACACTGAAGTACGTATGAGCATTGTTCATTACCATCCGCATAAGTCAAGATGTAGATTCTTTTGGAGGAAGAGAATATGACTACGAAAAAGTTTTCTCGTCGAGAGTTCTTGAAATTCGGTGGCATGGCCGCGGGCGGTGCTGTTTTGGCAGCCTGCGCCCCTGCTACAGTTGCGGCCCCTCCGGCCACGCAGGCACCGGCGACCGAGGCACCAACCGGAGCCGCGACCGAAGCCCCTACCCAGGCTCCCCCGCCCAAGACGGTCGAGGGCCATATTGTAGCCGCGGTTCATAGTGGCGAATTCACTGAAGATTATATCAACGCGTTTCAAGCTGCCCACCCAGGCATCACCGTTGAGCAGGTAGAGCCGGATCCACAGAAATTTTTTGCCATGGTAGCTGCTGGCACTCCACCGGATCTGCTGCGCACGCAGGGCCCGATCGTCCCCTCTTTGCTCGCCCGCAAGCTGCTGTATGATCTGACACCTTACTTCAATAGCAGCACAATGATCAAAGTGGATGACCTGGCAGGCGCCAACAAACTGTATTGGGCCAAGAGCCCGCTCGAAATTGGCGAAGGCAACATCTATGGTATGGTCAAGGACTGGTCACCCGATTTCACCATCTTCGTCAATGACAAGCTCTTCAACGATGCCGGTGTTACCCCTCCTGCTGATGACAAGCCATTGACCTGGGATGAAGTGCATGAGCTTGCCAAACAGACCGCAAAAATGGAGGGCGACCGCGTTGCCACCTGGGGCTATGGTTTTGACTCCGCCTGGATTGATCGCATTTGGATGAATGCCCTGGCTGAGAAAGGCGAAAGCCTGTACAAGAATTCCTTCTCCGCCGTTGACTTCTCGGACGATGCCAAGGCCATCGCCAAATATTTCTTTGACCTGACCCAGGAAAACCTGAGTGTCGGCCCCACCAACCCCAGCCCGAACGGTTGGGCAGGTGGTGACTTCAACGCCAATCCTGGTATTCTAAGCATGATGCAATATGGCTACTGGTTCAGCGGTGAGATCAAGCAGGACAATCCCGACCTTCCTAGCACAGCCAGAATGCTGCCCGCTGCCACCTGGAGCGGTGAGCATCGCGACCCCTGCATGACCGCCACCGGCTACATCATGGTCTCCAAGACCCAGGTAGCAGATGCGGCCTGGGTGGTCTTTGAGGATTACATGGCTGGACAGGCCGCCCTTGACCGTGCCAAGAGTGGCTGGGGCGTTCCTGCTCAGAAGTCCATGTGGAATCTGATGCCCACCGAAACCGACTTCGACAAACAGGTGCAGAAGGTACTGGCGGGCGAACTCGACGTCAGCGACAAGGCCCTGCAGTTCAACCCGTTCCTGGGCGAGGGCCAATTCGCCAACAGTTGGAACACCCATTTGAACGAAGCTCTGACAGATACTAGCGTTGGCTTCGACGGATTGATGTCCGCCCTTGAGAAAGAGGTCAATGAGTTCATCAAGGAAGGCATTGACCGCGTTTCGTAAGCTGGAGTTTCTTTAGATAAGCTAAGGCAGACCGGGAGGATAGCAACCCTATCCTCCCCTTTCCTTAGCAAGATCATTGGTAGTATCGCGCTTAAACGTGGTCAGGCAAATGTTAGTTTTCCTGATCAGTGTATAAGGAACCTAACCACTGAGACACGGAGAGTGTTGCCATGGCGTCATAGCCGCCACCACGGCGACGTATAGAGAAAATCCCACAAAAACTCCGTGAACTCTGGGTCTCAGTGGTGAAAAAGCTCTTCGATTTAGGAGTAGAGGATCAATGGCTGAAGTGAATCTTTCAACTCCCTTCCCTAAAGCACGTGCATCAAAACGGGCTCGTTCCAGAACCACAGCATTCTATATGTTTCTTTTGCCCTGGCTGCTTGGACTTATCTTCCTGACCATCATCCCACTGATACTCGGTTTATTGACATCCCTGACCAATTACGATGGACTTAACATTGACAATTTAAAGTTTGTGGGAGCAGGAAATTATGTACGCGCTCTGACAACGGACAGTGAGATGGTCAACTTTTCGCTTTGGCGCACTGTCATTTGGGGAGCATTTAATCTGCCCTTGTGGCTCGGCCTATCATTTCTCATGGCTCTTATTCTTAATCAGGATGTGAAAGGTAAGGGTATCTTCCGCACGCTTTACTATCTTCCCAGCGTGATGCCGGCTGTGGCAGCCGTTCAGATGTGGAAGATCATACTGGACAAGAATAACGGCCTGTTCAACGCGCTGCTCAGCCTTTACCAGCCCGGCACCGCGATTGGCTTTCTCTCGACTTATGCTTTACAGGGTATGACTCTCATTGCAGTCTGGAGTGGGCTGGGATCAGGCATGGTGATCTTCCTGGCCGGGCTGCAAAATATTCCAGACGAGTTGGTGGAAGCTGCTAAAATAGACGGGGCCAACGGCTGGCAGATTTTCCGGCATATTACTTTCCCCTTGATGACGCCCGTCATTTTTTTTCAATTGGTTGTCGGCCTGATCGGCTCCTTCCAACAGTTGACTTTGCCTCTCGTGTTGAGCGTGGTCGGGTTGAGTCAGGCGACTGTTCCACCGCGCAGTATCTATCTCTATATGATCCATACGTATCAGCAGATTTTTGTCAACCAGCGCTACGGCTATGGCATCGCTTTGCTCTGGCTGCTGACCATTGGCGTGGTTGCATTGACACTGTTGTTATTCTGGTCTCAAAAGTTCTGGGTTTACCAGGGTGATTATGCCGAGGGAGGTGAGAAATGAAATTACTCTCGAAAGATCTTCTGGTAAAGCGCTTAACCCAGGTATCGGCTTATACCATTCTTTATATCGTTGCATTCATCATTATCCTGCCGGTAATATGGCTGTTTGTTTCTTCCATCAAAAAGGATTCTGAAATCTACTCCTGGCCGATCCACTTTTGGCCGAGTGCGCCACAATGGTCGAACTATACAGCAATTTTCACCATGACACCCTTCGTAAAAGTCGCCTGGCGCACATTTTTATTGGGTATAGGCACCGCCGCCCTTAGTGCTGTCACCAGTGCCATGGCTGGTTATGCTTTTGCCCGTTATCAGGACGTGAAAGGTAACAAGCGGCTTTTCCAGGTGATCATTGTCATGTTGATTGTGCCCGGCATCGTTTTTTTGATTCCGCAATTTATCGTATTTGCCCGCCTGAAATTGACCAACACCTTCTGGCCCTGGATTCTGTGGGCATTCGGCGCAAATGCTTTTTACATTTTCTTGTATCGCCAGTTCTTCCTGGGTTTCCCCAAGGAACTGGAGGAAGCGGCTGAGATTGATGGCTGCGGGCCGTTCCGCGTCTTCTGGCAAATTCTTTTGCCAAATTCCAAACCGGTGATTGCTACCGTATTGATTTTTGGCTTCAACGGACTTTGGGGAGATTACCTTACGCCCTCGATTTATTTGAGTAGTAATGTTACTCTGCTGGCAGTCAAAATGGCTACTGCCTTCGTTAATCCCCAGGGGAAAACGATCTTTGCGGTCAGCCTGGCCGCAACAGTGATCTATGTCTTGCCACTGGTGATTGTCTTCTTCTTCGCCCAAAAGTATATTCTCAAGGGCCTTATCACGAGCGGCCTAAAAGGTTGATGACCTAAGTAGCTCTCCTCTGCCTTCTTCTTGAGAAGAACATTCAAAAAGTCTTCAGCTTCACCAGATCGATCCGATAATTTAGACACAATGAGGTGACCTCATGCAAATCGGAGCGTGGATACACGGAGAAGAGAGTCCCTCTCTCGAACAACAAATTGCACTGGCAACCGAAAACGGCTTGCAAACAATCCGTTGCTACCACTTTGGCTATGCCGAAACGACCGCCTCTGCGCTCAAGAAACACGGGCTGAGCCTGCTGGCCGGAATGCAGGTTGATGGCGGGGCTTTAGTCACAGACTGGCGTTCGCAGGTGCGGCTGGGTGAACTCGAGGCTTATCAGACGCTCGGCGTCCCGCTGGAGGCCATCTGTGTAGGGAACGAATTGCGCGAAGGCGGCGATGCTGCGGATAAGAAGCGCTTTACGGCGCGCTTATCCTTTTCCCTGGCTAATATTCTGCATTACTACCGCCGCTGGCTGGATGATCACGGATTCCAAACGCCTCTGACGTATGCCATGGAGGGAATAGTTTTCGACAAGCAAGGTCTGTTCTACGAATGGTTATGGCCGCTGGTGGATGCCTGTGACATTGTCGGCGTGAACTTTTACCCCATGACCGCCGAAGGTTGGTTCACCTTCGGTGCTTTCGAGGAAAGCCGCCGCTTTTTGTGCGATAAACGTCACCGGCACAATCACTTGGTCGCTTTCGAGCATGGCCTGCGCACTTTACTGGAACAGTTGAAAACCGTCCACAAACCACTCATCCTGACCGAGACCGGCTTCCCGTCCGCGATTGGTTATCACATGGAAGGGGAACGGCTGGTCATCCCAGAGAGCGATCACGAACGCTACACGGAGGCCATGTGTGAGTTCCTTGACATCATCAAACGCGTGGATGCAGATTACGGGCATCCGATCAAGGCGCTTTATTTTTACGAATGGCGCGACAACCTCCACCACGACAAGATCTGGAATATCGAAGCAAGCCCAATCCACGTCGCGTTTGGGTTATGTGACCGTCACGGGGTACCCAAGATGGATATCAAGGCCCTCCTCGAAATCATGAAATAGGTGCAAGATGAAAATCTTCGTGGTTTCCTATAGTCCAAACAGAACCGGGCTGAGCACCGGGCGGCAGGCCGGGGCGTGGGAGATTCGCTCGCATAAAGGCTGATTCAGCATGCCACCTTCTGCATCCTTCCCTTTAACGGGCCCATGGTGTTTCAAGGTTGACCCCGATCGAGTCGGAGAAAAGACGGGCTGGACCGTTGAACACTTCGACACTTCCGCCTGGCAGGAAGTGACTGTGCCGCACTCTTGGCGGAAGAACTTGGAAGCATCTCATTGAATCTACGGTTGAGCAAATCCACCTGGACGCCAGTGGAAGGCTCCTCATTCTCAGGGATGGAGAAATCTTGCTTTCCGAAAATGGCGGCGACTCCTGGAAAGCAGCTCGACCCGGATTTGAACCTGCCGCCGATATTTCCACACTGACTGCCCTCCTCGGGCTTGATCCAGCTAAACCACTGCTGGTTGGCTTATCAAACGGAGAGATCATCAAACTATGAACCACACGACGAAAAAATTTCATTTTGGCGCGTCGTACTACCCTGAGCACTGGGACGAAGCCCGCTGGCCCGAAGATATCCATTTGATGAAAGAAGCCGGATTCACTGTTGTGCGTATGGGCGAATTTGCCTGGAGCACCTTCGAACCGGCAGAAGGAGAGTTCCACTTCGACTGGCTCGATCACGCCATCGCCTTGCTGGCGGAGAACGGAATTGCTACCGTTGTGGGGACGCCCACCGCGGGCCCACCGGCCTGGCTGACACAAAAATATCCCAAGACTCTGGCGGTCGACGAAAATGGACGCACTTACGAACATGGGCAGCGTTGCCACTACTGCGTCAACTCACCCGAATACCACGAGCGTACGCGCAGCCTCGTCGAAAAAATGGCCGAACACTTTGGTAGCAATCCCAATGTGATCGGCTGGCAATTCGACAACGAATACAACACGGTCTGCTATTGCAATACCTGCCGCGCCGCCTTCCAGAAATATCTACAGGAGAAATTTGGCAGCCTCGATGCACTCAACGAACATTGGACAAC
>DASWEH010000507.1:0-5602 GCA_036394895.1 Anaerolineales bacterium | reverse complement strand
CCAGATGGGACTGTTGTAAACATAATCAGGTTGGCTTGCGATGGTCGGCCCTTCCCGAGTCGCAGGGTCGATCAACCATAATAGTTCGGCTGAACTGTTCTCTTCGGACCGCAGACCGATGACCAGAGCATCCTCCACCGGTGACCAGGCAAGCGAATTATAGTAGTAGTCCTGATCATCTTTTTCTCCAAACAATGTGGTGGTTTCACCGGTGACCAAATCGGCTTCACGTACCCAGGTACGTGGACCCTTCTCGTTTGCTTTGATATCCATATACACAAACGTGGAACCGTCCCCTGACCAGGTGACTGGGGACCCCTTTTTGGATGGGATAATCAAATGTTCGCTTGTAGCAAGATTGAGCAGGTGAATTTGATTTGAGAGTCCATCGAACGAGGCGATGTAGGTTCCATCCGGGGACCAGACGGGTTTGTATCCCAGAATTTGTTTATCTTCATAAAGGGGAGCATCCTTTTTGGCTTCGATATTCAATAGCCAGATGCGCGGTGAACCAAATTGCAGGTTAGGGCTGGGGTTAGCCCCTTCACGAACATAAGCAACAGATTGTCCATCTGGCGAGATGGCAGGCACGGAACACCGGTCAGGTCCGCATTGCAACAGAAGGACCGGATTGCTGCCTGTGCGGTACACACGCCATAGATCGATCCCCTGTTGGTTATTGAAAGCGGAGAAAATAACAAATTCACCATTCCGAGAGGTATCAAAGTCGAATATCTTGAAAGAATCATTCGTCAGAGGGTTTGTTTTACCCGTCTCCGGGTCCACACTCCATAACCGGCTGCGGTTCGCATCGACGACAAGATAGGCAACCAGAGGCGAGCGGACTCGAAACTTCCATGATTTGGATTTCTTGAGAACGACGCCTTCATTGGTCAGCGGCCCTGCAGTGAGCCCCAGCTTGTAGGTGATATCGGGCTTGAAGGGTTCCGTCGGAACAAACTGCACTGTCTTGGCATCTACGGATGTAAACGTCCCTTCTACTTCCGGTTCGGTGTAAAACGTGTCTGTCACGAGGAATTCATCGACAGGCTCGGAAAAGACCAGAGTCAGCGGTCCAAACGGACCGACCGTATTTCCTGTAGAGAACTGAGCCGTAACCCGAATCCCTATTTGATTTCCCAGCCAGATCACAATGCCAATCGACAAAACGAGAAATCCCGCTAAAAGACCAGCCGTGGAATCAAGAGAATAGAATTTTCCAGGCTTCATGGATAGAGATAGGGGTAGGCAGGTTGAGGGACAATTTCAACAGTTTTCGCGTGAATAAAGGGAATGGCTTGAGGTTGCTGATCAAAATAAGTCTGATCCACCGGCCCGCTGACGCGCACCCATGTATCCTGTTTCAACGAAGCCGTCTCCGGCCAATCGACGATCATCACCACCGGGAATCCATCTGCCGCACAACAGGAGACAACGATACGACTCACAAAAAATTGGCCCTTTGGCAAACGCTCATCGAAGTAGACAAACCCCACCACAGAAGCTTGCTGCCCCATGAGTGGCTTGAGATCATCTTCCACATCAAATAAGGTAACCCAATCCAGAATGTCGCGTTGTTCTGATTCGGTCTCGAATTGGTGACTGATCGCTTGAGAGCTGATCAGAGCGGAGGAGGTGGTAAACCCTTTGGTGGAGATGGACGAAGCACCCAGCGGACGGGCGGGGATGAGAATGCCAACCAATAAAGGGATGAGCATGATCAACAAATTAACAGGACTGACTGCACGCTCTTGATCGTGTTCATGAGCATGGTCATGGTGTGAGTGTCGCAATTCCATCACCAATCGAAATATAAGAATAACCAGAAACAGGATGCCGATCAGAGTGATTGTCACAAAGCGCGCGTTGATATACCACGTCAATTGATTGGTAATGACTTTCATACCAAGAAAGAGCAACAAGGCAAATAAAAGGAGAGTTTGGAAGATACGATACAAATACTGAGACATAAAAATTCCTGGTTACGGCATAAAGTAATTAAAGGTGATGCCTGCCAGCAAACTCATCAGAAACGGCAGGACTACGAGATACACCACTGGGCGGCGGCGAAACACCTGCAAATACATGAACATGCTCTTGATGTCCACCATCGGACCAAACACCAAAAACGAAAGGATGGAACCAAAGCTGAATGCCCCTGTAAAACCTAAGGCAACGAACGCATCCACCGTGGAACAAATGGAAAGGATTACTGCCAGGACCTGCATCACCAACACCGATAACACCGGACCACTTCCCACCGAAAGCAGCGCAGTTTGCGGGATAAATGTCTGCAACAGCGCCGCAAGGATCGCGCCGATGATAAGATAACGTCCCATTTCAAAGAATTCATCGGCACAGATAATAAGAGCCTGTTGGATTTTCTCTGCAAAGGAAGAGCCAGACTCGGCATGAGTATGTTCATGAGACAGTGTCAGTGAACCTGTCAAAATGTTGGAAGGACTCTGTTCGATCGAAAAGACGAGCCCAACGATCACGGCGATCAACAGGGTGAACCCGACACGCCAGAGCAGCATGGGACCCCAGCCAAACGCCGCAGCCGTGCTAAAGATGACGATGGGATTCAGGACCGGTGCAGCCAGCAGGAAAGCGACGCCCGCCGATAATGGTAACCCTTTGTGGAATAGCCGGCGTGCCAGAGGGATTACACCGCACTCACAAACCGGAAAGACCAAGCCCATTAACGCGCCGGTCACAGCCGCGCGCAGAGTACGGTTCGACACAAACCGAATGATCTGTTCACGGTCAACGAAAACTTCGACAATCCCGGAAATGAGTGTGCCGATCAGAAGGTAAGGTAACGCCTCGATGAAAATCCCCAGAAACACCGTGGCGAAGAGGTTCAGTTTCGGGCCCAGTGCAATCAGTAAGCTGAACGGCAGGATACTGAAGAGGATCACTGCCAGCACGCCAATCAACACCAGCCAGAGGACGGTGCGGGAAGCACGGCGAGGAGTCGTTATGGATGCCAAAGGAATATCACCATAAAGGATGGATTGGTTTTTGTTCCATTTTTGCGAATGGTTCCAAGAAAATGAAATAATCTTACTCTACTTCCCTATCATGACCGATAACTTTAGGAAAAGTTACTTGGCATTTTGGGGTTGGGTAGACAGCTAGGGGCGAGTCGTCGGGATGGGCACACGATGAAATTGGCTTACAGAAATCCCTCCATTTGCCCCAGGCCTCTCATTCGGAAGAGCAAGTTGTCCCCGTCTGCATCGATTGCCAAATCGCCTTAGATGATTTAAAAAAATCATCTGAGATGAATTAAAAAACATCTCAGATGATCTGGAAAAGAGTATTTATCGCTTGTCTCATAAATTACTAGACTTTTTGGTAAAAATTACGAGTGAATATCACAAGTTCGGTTTAGTAAATTATGCGATACTATGTGATTTCGTAACTTCGCCTACTCCAGCATGTCTTTCACTGGCTCCATCAACCTCTCTGCCTGAGGCTCATTGAGTGGGGCGGACGATTTACGTCCGCCACTTTTTCTAGCGCTTCTTCAAAATTCTTAACCCCAACAAAGCAACGATTATGACCCCTACTAAAATTGAATAAATAAGTGTAGTTGAATTTCTCTTTGAAAGAGGCGGCTCCAACGCAGCGGTCTGAGGCAGAGGCGTGGAAGAAACACCTGGTGCAAACGTAGGCATGGGGGCAAGCAATCCGTCATCTTCGTCGCGCTCCCCCTGACCTCCTCCCTCACCCAGAATTGGGGAACCTTGAATCGTGAGTGCGGGACTCAATACATCGTGGTGACTGGTCACTGCACGGATATTGTAAATCCCCTCCGGGAGATCAGTCGGCAGAACAACAATATGAAGAAAAACACCTTCGAGATCCGTGACAACCTCACCTAGTTGAACTACGATTCCTTTTCTTTCCAGATAGAGGGTAACCGTCTGCTCATAATCAAATTCAACTCCGCGCACATCCAAGGTTCCACCCGGATTGATACGTTCGACGTTGATCTCCAAGCGCGGGTGGCCTCCATGCGCCAAAGTGGGATGAACGAATGTAAAAGCAAGAATAATTACGATTGCAATCGGGAAACAACGAAAAGTAATTATCTTCATAACCAATAGATTGCGAGTGGCGCTAAGGCGCCACTCGCAATATACTTTGGTATCGAACAGGTTTCAGAAATTACGGTGTCACCACCGGACAGGCAGGAGAGCCACCTGTGGTGCAGACGATGCGTCCTTGGATAGCAGGGCTGATTGTGCCCTGCGCTGTGATGTAATCCGCAAGGACTTGATCCATAATATCCTGTGAGGTTGCACGGCTGGTGAAGACTGGATATCCATCACCGCCTGAAGCCATAAAGTCATTCTCCGCGATTTTGTAGGTTGAAGCTGCTGTCAAATCAACTGGAGCGCCAGTACAACTTCCATCGGGTGCCTGGCGAACCGCACCGGTAACACGATTTCCAGCCGGTGCAGAAATGTCATATGTGAAGCATAATCCAGAAACCTCCGGGAATTTCCCATTGACTGCAGGCATCGCTGAAACGCCGTTCTCCAGCATCGTCTTCAGTTCGGTGCCATTCACTTGTAGAGTGACCACGATGTTGCCAAAGGGCAGAACGGTAAGCACCTGGCCGCGCGAAATTGGATAAGGTGGGGGTGTATAAGCGGGACAGAAGTCACTTGGGATGTCGGTCGTCGGACAAGTTAGATCTGCGCGCAGACCACCAGAGTTCGTAATTGCAAACTCTACACCGATTGGGGCGTATTTTGCTCGCATTGCATCAGTAGTGACATTGCCAACCAACGACTCACATGTTCGACCAGCACTGTTGCCACAAGCATCGGCGCGCGGGATAAAGCGCGTGGAATTGCCAATGACCACGCTCAGAAGCGGTGACAGCTGTGCATTAAGTTGATCGATCCGCGCCTGGATTGCTGGATCAGGTGTTACCCCAATATCCCAGGGCTTGTGGAAGTCAGCCGTCTTGTAGACCACGGCTTTTGCGCTAGTGCTATAAACCAACCTAACACGCGTGAAACGGATGCCCTTGCTGCGATTCTCGGTTACAAGTACGCCATTGGGCCGGGTTGTGAGAACCTGGAAATCAGTATGATCGCCGATAACTGCATCCACATTTGTGACACCGTCGGCTAGATCAATTAGTGGACCCGTTGGGCTAGTTAAGGTTCCAGCTGTTGCACCAAGGTGGCCGATCGCGACGATCACTGGGAGCTTCTGCTGCTTACGCAATTGTTCAGCGCGCTTGTTCACTGCATCCAATGAGTTGGTCACAACAAATGGCGAGAAGGCTGTCGGCGATACCAGCGTGGGAGCATCATCGTTAGTGAAGCCAACTATGCCAATCTTTACACCTCCAACGGTGAACACTTGGCTCTTCGACCACTCGGCCGGCGGATCGCTGGTCGCGGGATCAATCACATTAGCCGACACATATGGGAAATTCGCCAGAGGGATAAGCGTATTGCGTAAATAAGCCTGGCCCTTGTCGAAATTATGGTTGCCAAGGCCATCCGCGCTGAAGCCCATCGCGTTCATCAACTCAATCGTCGGTGTATCTCCAAAGAATGAGGAAATCGGCGGC
>DASWEH010000506.1:0-3565 GCA_036394895.1 Anaerolineales bacterium | reverse complement strand
GCAGGCTGAAGTCCGCCGCACCGAACAGAATTCCGAGTTGAAGGACCTTTCCAACCAAATCAACGGCCTCACCTTGGTCTTTGCTGCCAAGGCCGGCGAAACGGGCAAACTTTATGGCTCCATCACCACGCAGGATGTAGCGACAGCCATTCAGGAAAAGACCCGCTTCGAAGTCAAAAAGCAACAGATCGACATGCAGCCAATCCGCAACCTTGGCGAATTCACGGCTCATGTTCGCCTGACCATGGACCTTGTCCCTGAAGTAAAGGTCATTGTTCATCGAGAAGGTGAAGCCCTCGAAGAGGCTGCATCGGTACCGGCTAAAGCAGCTTCTCAACCTCAGCCAGCGCAAACAGAAGAACCTGCTCCAGCGACTGAAGCAGCAGAAGCCTAGTTTTCCCCATCAGCACATGACATCACCAGTCCATTCCCGTTCGATGGGGGTGCTGGTGATGTTTCGTTTCGCATGACACAAACCATCGGTCAGAGACTCAAAACAGAACGTGAGGAACAACGCCTCACACTCGAAAAAGTTTTTGAAGCCACGCGTATTCGCGTTCTCTATGTACAGGCATTGGAAGCAGATGATCTCTCTGTGTTGCCATCGCCCGTACAGGCGCGCGGCTATTTACGCAATTATGCAGAGTTTCTTGGCCTAGACTTTGAGCAGATGCTCGAAGAAATGCATGCCATGAATGTGCAACAGGCATCCGGGAAAGTTATTGGACCCGCTGATGAAAATGCTTCGACTCCGCAAAAGAATCATGAATTGCCTAATGTTGCACAGCCCCTTCCGACAATGGAGTCATTGGTTGTACTTGAAGAAAAGTCAGTTCCTATTGAAGAACCTGTTTCATTGCTTCCCGACGAACTTGCTATTCAAAACAATACCTCCTCCAGCATAACGATCCCAATCAAGCCGAAACCTGCTCGGCGTAAAAAAGCTGACTCCTCGCCCAAGCCTGCTTCTGCGGATTCCCCAACCAAGCGACGTAGCCGAAAAAAAGCTGAACCTGAATCTCCCTCTGTTGTTGAGCTAAAACCTGAAACTGTTGAGGAGCCAGCCGCTCCAGTTGAAATTATCCCCCAACCTGAGAGTGTTGAAGAGTCGGTTCCAGTCGAGTCTGTTCCTGAGCCTATTATTGAAGAAGGTATTGAAAAACAACAGGAAGAAACAACCTCCACGGATGTCAGTGACAATCTCTGGCAGACGTGGATGAACAGATTTGGATCCGTTTTATCTGCACGGATGAAACGTCGCACGCTTATTCCAACCGAAACATCGATCATCGAAACCGAATCGATTGCTTCTCCAGCGGAACCGGAGATCGAAGAAGAGATACAGAGTCTGCCTCAAGAAAATTCACTTGAAATCCTTAAAAATATTGGTAAGGACCTGCGCGAGCGGCGCGAACTACTTAGCCTGCATTTCGATGAAGTGGAACGCAATACGCATGTCAAGGCACATTATCTGGAGGCGCTCGAAAGAGGCGCGCTGGACGACCTGCCATCCACGGTTCAAACGCGCGGGATGTTATCGAACTATGCAACTTTTTTGGATATGGATGTGGATGCATTGCTCCTCCGTTTTGCGGACGCTTTGCAAGCCCGGCATCGTGAGCGGAATCCACAAAAGCCTGCGCGCAAACCAGGTCAACCCATTATTGCCAATATGCCCCCCGTGCGCACTTTTATCGCGGGCGATATGATTTTCGGCGTAAGCATGGCTATCTTGCTTGTGGGGTTTGCGATCTGGGGTGTGAGCCGGGTAATGAATATACAGAGTCAACGGGATATCAAACCAACCGCGCCTTCGATTTCGGAGGTTCTACTCGCTTCGCCGAATCCGTCTTTGTCTACGGTGACTCCTACATTTCTGCCGGTCGAATCTTTTCCTGGAGAAGCCACAGTGACCGTTGAGATCCCTACTCAGAACGCCAATGCAGAGGTGCAGCTCAATCTTGTGGCTGTGGAACGGACCTACATGCGTGTGGTGGTGGATGGTGAGATAGCTTTCGAAGGGCGTGTGGTGCCTGGAAATGCTTATCCGTTTGAAGCAGAGAGTCAAATCGAGGTCCTAGTAGGAAGCGGCGCAGCCATCCGCACTGTTTATAATGGACGGGATCTTGGTCTGATGGGCACATTCGGTCAGGTTGTGAATAATATTTACCTGGGAACGGAAATTATCACGCCAACTGCCTTAGCTACCGCAACCGGGACGATCACACTGACTCCCACAAATACAGCCTCACCCACAGCTACATCGAAATTTACATCCACGCCTGTTCCGTCAAGTACAGCTGTACCATAACTTTTCAGAAGACCCTAAAGGTTTTGTTGTAAAAGTACGACCTTGATTACAAAGCAAGCCTTTAGGGTCTTAGAATCTAAGGAAAACTTATTCGTGTCCAAAAATACATTTCATCTTGTTTCGTTGGGTTGTGCCAAAAATACCGTTGATTCAGACTCAATGGCGCAGCTTCTTATCCGTGATGGTTATCGCGCGGTAGAAGATCCTGCGCGTGCCAACGTGTTGATCGTGAATACCTGCGGATTTATTGGGCCCGCAAAACAGGAATCCATCAATGTGTTGCGGGAGCTGGCACAAGGCAAACGCAATCATCAACTCTTGATCGCAGCGGGATGCCTCACCCAACGCTATGGGTCGGAAGTTGCCCTAAAAGTTCCTGGAATTGACGGAGTGCTTGGCACGCGTCGCTGGATGGACATCGTGCAGGTGGTGCGCGAACTTCGCAAAGGTCCGCACCCTGAGCCGCTTTATCATTTACCTGATGAAGCGAAAACGGTCGGTACAGATGAACAGAATGCACTGCGGGTTTCGGTGGCTGGCGCCAGCGCCTATCTTAAGATCGCGGATGGATGCCGGCGTCCGTGCGCCTTTTGTGCAATTCCGCTGATCAAAGGGACAGCTGTCTCGCGCCCGATGAAAGTAATTATTGATGAGGCACGTCGCTTGCGTGACTCGGGTGTGCGCGAGTTGATCTTGATCGCACAAGATACGACCGATTACGGACACGACCTGGGCATCAAAGATGGGTTGGCAGTGTTACTCGAGCAGTTAACCGATTCCGTTCCGGACATGGATTGGATCCGCGTGATGTACGCCTATCCTGGCTATGTCACGGATCGTTTGATCGAAGTGATGGCAACTCGCAAACAAATATTGCCTTATCTGGACATGCCACTGCAACATGCACATCCCAAAACATTGTATCGCATGCGCCGTCCATCGAACATTGACTGGGTGCACCGCACGCTTGGCAAGATGCGTTCCGCGATTCCGAATCTTGCCATACGTACCACGTTCATTGTTGGCTATCCAGGAGAAACAGAAGAGGAATATCAAGCACTGGTGGATTTTGTGAAAGAGATCCGCTTTGACCGCGTAGGGACATTCCAATTCTCTTTCGAACCGGGGACAACCAGCGAGCCGCTGGGTGATCCTATCTCAGCCGAAGTGAAGCAAGCGCGCTTTGAAAAGCTGATGGAGTTGCAACAGGGTATCTCATTACAGGTCAATCAATCTTATGTGGGGAAGACGCTG
>DASWEH010000505.1:0-10523 GCA_036394895.1 Anaerolineales bacterium | reverse complement strand
ATACAGCGTCTGTCCATACAAAGCTTTGGCGATATTGGGTGGATAGCGAAGCCCGGACTGCTCATCGGCGAAGCGCTGATCGGTGGCACCCAGCGTAATATCGACCACGATACCGTAATAATTCCAGTCTCCGCTCTGGATGACGACGAATGCGCCTTCCTGAATCTCTTGTGGAGAGACCGTGAGACGCACGCGGAAATTTTCTTTCAATCCACCGCCAACCAAAAAGCCAATTTTTGTTCGTTGTACTTCCATAAGTTTTCTCCTCACCACAAAGGGTACAAAGTGACACAAAGGTTTAAAGGTTCACCAAGGACATAAGAAGTCACCAGGTTTTACACTGCTAGAACATGTCATCCTGAGTGCTGATTGAGACGCTTGCGTCTCGCCAGCCGAAGGATCTCCAACTCAACCGATCAGACTCTTCGGTCGTAGCGCAATGGCGCCACTCTCTCAGAGTGACATATATTTTAAGTGGTTTATCAGTTTACTGTTTTATATCAATACCTTGTAAATACGTGACGTCAGAACATTATTTTGGATACTCACGAACCGGTAGTGCGGTGGGGCGAGGATGAGAAGAGGGTCATCTGTGATTGCAAAGGGATAGGCTGTGGAGCGCAGCCCCAAAATTTGGATGCCTTTGTATTCCTCTTCATAGGTAATATGTGCATGACCGCAAAGAATACCTAATATCTTTTCCTGAATGCCTGGCTGTGTGATCATCTCCCAGAACTCATCGATCTCATCAGCGATAAAACTATCCAGCCAGCGGCTACCGATCGGTTTCACATGCTGGTGGCAGATGATCACAGACGACAGGTCGGATTGTAATGCCTGAGACAGAAACTGGCGGGTCTCCGGAAGGAAAACGGCTTTCGATTCCGGACCCCAATCCATGAACACGAACTGGACGCCTTTATGCTCGAACGTGAAATTGTAAAGATCTACGGGCTTTGAATCGGGAAACAAACAACGGGTGAGCAATTCGCGATCATCATGGTTGCCCGGCAGAAAATACATTGGGTAATCACGCAGCCCTTCCACATTGGCATGTTGAGGTCCGGGCAGGGCCGCAGAGGAACCTAAGCCAAGCAGCTTGATCGCACACGCATACGCCGCGTCGGTGGGCGGCTCCACTAGGTCACCGGTGGAGATGATGAAATCTGCTTTCTCCGCAACGTTCTCGGCAATGTGCTTCATCACCATGCGCAAGGCATGGCCGGGAACAAATCCTTCGCGAATCTGCCCTTCAGATTCCATCAAGTGATGATCGGTGATCTGGATAAAGGAAAAGTCTGCCATATATCTGACATGTCATTGCGAGCCGTAGGCGAAGCAATCTCCAACTAGACGGAGCGGACTCCTCGATGAACTTCTTCCCATAAACGGGAGATTGCTTCGTCGGGGCGAGCGCCCTTCTCGCAATGACATTACGTCACTTCCGATAATACTCCAAGTACCGACATCAGTGTTGAGTAATCATCACGTAAGAGCGTGATCAACTCGTGCATGGCGTTCTCTTTCCAGATGGTACCATTCTTGCCGTGACACCGGCTTGCCTCCGCCAAATGCGCCGCCATCACTTCCGCTACAGGCACATCTTTATTGTGAATGAGGTGACGGAAATATCCAAAGCGCCCTGCGGATGTAAAGCGCACCATATCCTTGTCCTCGCACAGATAGATCACATCCAGGCTCAACGGCGGGCGCGGCGGCAGCAGGTGGTAGATCTTGCCGTCCTGCTCATACCCAACCGCCATGACTGACATTTCCACAGGTACGATGCGTCGCTCGCGGTTATCCCGCAGGACTTCCTCACTGACGTTATCCGCTGTGACCAGCTGGCGCACGAGCCCATCATCCTCAATATGAATATCATAGATGAGACCATAAACCTGATAAGAATCTCCGAGATGTGCGCGCACCAATGAGCCGAGAGCTGGGACGGTAAACTGAGAGACGCGGCATCCTGCAATAAAGCCTGTCGTCCCTGCGCGAAGTAGCCTTCCGATTTCAATTTGATGATTCATGAAACATGCCTCCGTATTAGTAAATGGCACCGCCAAGCGTGGCGCCGTTTGGTTAACTATGTACGGTGGAAGGCGAGAACACCTCGCCCAGTCAATTAACTATTCTTTTTATTTATTCTCTTGCATAAGTCGCCCGTAGGTCAGGCTTGCTGCGAAGCGCCCTGTAAAGGGTAGCCTGACAATTGGTTGAAAACACAGATTTTGGCGGGACGCTCCGCGAAACCCGCCCTACAAATATTTATGCAAGAGGTTTTTATCTTTTTGCTCTTGTCCTCCCCGGTAATGCTTTCGCTGAATCCTTATGTGACCGTTCGCCGACTTCCGCACGGACTCGGCGAAGTTCCATTGCCAACAGCTGCTCGACCTGATCCTTCTCTTCCCGTCGGACCACGGCAGTCTCATGGGCGCGATGCAAAAGATAGGGGTAGGGCTTGGTTCCCATCATGTTGCACTGCTCGATCAACACACCATGTAATAAATCCAGTTTCTTCTTATCTTCCGCCACCCATTTGGGAATTTCCACACGCACCGGCCAGGGATGTCCCAGTGTGCCTACATTCAAATAAAAGAAGTGCAACGAGAGCGGTCCCTTGTATTTTTTGACCGAGCCAGATTGAAGCATGAACACTGCGGAACGATGTCCCGGCGGCAGGAGCGGATTTTCTCGTTCCCCATACAGCCAGCGGTCACTGACACCACGCAGAGGCTGATAGTCGCGCAAACGCTGGATCTGATCCTGATCGGCGGTGGCAATCTCGAGCAGGCGCACAACCAGGTCCGCGGTTGGTTTCTCCACGTATCCGGCTGTGGTTACTCCACGTGTATGAAGATGAGTAAGCACGCGCAAATATTTTTCGACAAAATCTGCATAGGCTTGCGGGTCATCGCCTTTGGCTCCCCATAATTCGATGGTCCCGTCGGTGAGATTGACGATTTGCCCCGTGAGCCCCTTGGATATTTCGTCAAGTTTGATGCGTTCGCTGATGTCACGTCGCATGGCGACCATACCATCCGAAATCGGGTTGCCGTTTGAAATGAGTTCGTCTCCATACAGCATTTCGGTTTCCACACAGACCTCAGGTGCCTGACCCGAGTGGAGCTTCATAACAATAATGCCAACATTGATAATGGAAAATTGAATAGAGGAGTGGCGGTCGGGGTTGATCTGGGAGCCATCTGCAGCGATGACGGTCACATCAGCAGCGGAAGCAGGCGGTGGGTAGGTGGCGGTAAGCGGCTCATCCAGCGGCGCGGCGCAACGGATGTTGGAATCGATGGCGGTTGCCGCTTCTACCTTCTTCTTCAAATAATCCAATTCAGAGGCATAGGTGTTGAGTAGACCGCGCGCTAGGTCGCGTTTTTCTTCGAGGGTCCGTTTCTGATCATCGGCCCCTGCAGCGATCTCCCGGATACGAGCATAAACTTGCTGGAAGTTTATCGGCATAACTGCTTGGTTCTCCATAGAACGCCCATTCTTAGAACATATGTATCAAGATTGTACAGGCAAAGCCGCGAAAAGACAAGAGTTGATGTCCTACATCTGGCATTTTCATGCCTGTGACTCCCCTATTTGGGGGATGTGGATAACTCGTAGGGGCGACCCGTCCAGGTTATATAGATCAATTCCTCAGGACTATCCTGATGAGTACCTTCGAGCATAATCATCGCCCTTCCATGGGGTTGCCTGGGGAACTTTTCATAGGACCTGTCGTCTATTCTGGGAGGAGAAAATCCCAACAAGGAGTATTTCTATGAAGACTACATCTCTTATTGTATTTGCAGTGATGACCCTGGCACTTTTGCTGAGCGCCTGTGGACCCACCAATCAAGCGGCCGTGCGTACGCTGAACGTTTCGGGCACCGGACAGGCAAATCTTGCCCCGGATATTGCCTACATTTACGTCGGAGTTCATACCGAGAATCCGGCTGCGGCAGAGGCTGTGGCAGATAACACCACGCAAACCCAGACCGTGATCCAGGCGATCAAGGATTTTGGCATCGATGAGAAGGATATCCGCACCACGAATTTCAGCATTTATCCACAGGATAAATTCGATCCGCAAACGGGCACACCCACCGGTGACAAGGCGTATATTGTGGATAACACTGTTTATGTCACGGTGCGCAAGCTTGACCAGTTGGGTGACCTGCTCGATACCGTTGTGAAGGCTGGTGCCAATACCGTCAATAGTGTGCAGTTCGATGTGGCTGATAAGGCTGCCGCTCTCAAACAGGCTCGCGCCGATGCAGTCAAGGATGCAGAAGCACAGGCCAAGTCCCTGGCGGAAGCAGCCGGGCTCTCGCTTGGCGAGATCCAATCCATCGGTTTCTTTGATAATAGTCAGCCTATCTTTGATGGCAAGGGCGGTGGTGGTGCGATGGCGGCAGACGCAGCCTCTGTCCCGATCCAGCCCGGACAACTGACTTTCACGGTCACCGTGAACATTAGCTACGCGCTCAAATAATTTACACGTTCTCTCAGCTTTGAACCTGCTTCCCTTATGGAGGCAGGTTCTTTTCTTTTCTGCTAACCACTCCGGCAAGAACATCGGGACACGTGAGACACAGAGGCACGGAGAAAATCTTAAACTCTGTGTCTCCGCGACTCCGTGGTTAGAGTTTTTCGCTTTTTCAAGGATACTTATCTGCCGCAAGGTTATAATTTCGAAAACTATGTAAACAACCCTGCGAAGGTTCGGCGTGAGGATTAAACACAGATCGGCAAAACCTTCGCAAGGTTTAAGGAGTGATCATGCTCAACGTTGGATACATCGGTCTTGGGTTAATGGGCAAGTCGATTGCACGTAATATTCTAAAAGCGGGTTTTCCCGTTGTGGTTCACAATCGCTCGCGTGTCGCCGTAGATGAACTCGTTGCAGAAGGTGCGACGAGTGCGAACTCTCCAAAAGCAGTTGCCGAAAAGGCGGATGTGGTTTTCACCAATCTGCCTGATACCCCCGATGTAGAAAAAGTTGTCCTGGGTGAAAATGGAATACTTGAGGGCGCGCACGATGGACTCATCTACATTGATAACTCAACCATCAAACCGGCTTCGGCACGCATGATCGCAGAAAAGCTTGCCGCTGCCGCGAAAAATGTCTTTGCCCTGGATGCTCCCGTCTCCGGTGGTGATATCGGCGCGAAGAACGGCACACTGACCATCATGGTCGGTGGCAACGCGTCTGCGCTGGAAAAGGTCATGCCGATTTTTAAGGCGATGGGAAAGACCATTACTCACGTCGGCGATCCGGGCGCGGGTCAGGTGGCGAAAGCGGCGAACCAGATCATGGTTGCGGCGCAGATGGTGGCGATGGGCGAACTGCTCGTCTTCTCGAAGAAAGCCGGCGTGGATCCACGTAAGGTCGTGGACGCTATCAAAGGTGGCGCGGCGCAATGCTGGACTCTTGACGTCAAGCCGCCGCGCTTGTTCGACGGGAATCGTAGTCCAGGCTTCAAGGCTCACATGCAATTGAAGGATTTGAAAATTATTCTGGACACCGCGCAGGAATATGATATTCCGATTTCAGGGACGATCGAAAACACAAAATTATTCCAACAAATGATTGATTCAGGCATGGGCGAATTGGATAATTCTGCGGTGGTGGGAGTGATCGAGGAACAAGCGGGAGTGAAAATAATTTAGAAAACTGTTGGTCGAGTAAGCCGAGTGTTCCTCGAGACTGTATCGAGACCAACGATGACAAGTAGACTTGAAATGATGTGGTCTCGATACGTCCAGCGGAAAACACGCTGGACTACTCGACCACCGTTTATGAATGAAAATGAAAAAATACTGGACCACCATTTTAGATTATTTCCTGATCATCGCGGCGGCGTTGATCCAGGCGCTTTCATTGCGCTTATTTTTCATTCCTGCCAATCTGGCGTCGGGCGGTGTGAGCGGCATCTCCCAATTGATTAATCATTTTACAGGGTGGCCCATTGGCTTGCTGATCCTCGTGGGGAATATTCCATTGTTTGCCTTGGGCTGGCGTTTCCTGGGTGGGTATCGCTTTGCCTTGCGGACGGCGGTTGCGATCTTCACCTATTCGATATTCACGGATCTCTTGCTGGCAACACCTTTGTTTAGCCCAAGCGGTGCAGGGACAAAACTGATCAACGATTTGCAAGGTGACATCTTTTTGAGTGCCCTCTATGGCGCCATCGTCAGCGGCATTGGCTATGGACTGGTCTATCGGGCGCGTGGCTCAAGCGGCGGCTCCGATATCCTGGCGCGCATCCTGAACCATTATCGCGGTGTACCCATGACGCAGAGCTATTTGATCGTGGATACGGCTGTCATTCTTGGCGCGGGATTTGTCTTTGGCTGGAAGGCGGCTTTATACGCGATGATCGCTTTATACGTGAGTGGCTTGGTCGCGGAATCAACGCTTGAGGGCGGTGGGACTGTGCGAACGGCAATGATCATAACAGGCGAGCCTGAAGCGATCTCAGAGCGCGTGCTTGAGGAACTTGAGCGCGGCGTTACGATCCTGGAGGGGACAGGCGCGTATACGGGTGCGGGCCGCCCTGTTCTTTATTGTGTCATTACACGTGCAGAAGTGGCAACTCTGAAAGCCATTGTCCATGAAACGGATCCGCGCGCGTTCATGGTCATTGGCGTGGCGCATGAGGCCCTCGGCGAGGGATTCAGACCGTTGAAAACATAGTCAAAGATTATCTAAACTGAGAAATCACTCCCGCAATTAATCCAAGTTGTCCGAGATAATACAGCGTAATATTCCATACCCTTCCGTTCCTAACAGGAGAGACAAATTTATTCCACGCCAAAATGGCATCTGATGCACAGAACAAAAAAGCTCCCAGGCTGACGAAAAAAGCTGCGGTTGTCTTCCAGGCTGGGTTGTAAATCGTTGACATCGCCGCGTAGAGCATCACGGAGATAACCGTTCCATAGAGAATGACAGGAGGCACCAATCTGTTCTCTCCTTTTGTTCGCATTGCTCCAACAATCCGACGAAGCAGACGCCCAATATTAATGGCGATGAAGACTGCCAAAATCAGTGACCAGGCAGCAATTGCGATGAGTTCTTCTTTAAAGCCTGTGATGTATGAAATGTGCGCCAAGAGGAAAGCAATCAAACCGAGCAGAAACATTCTCTCGAATGAGATCAGGAGGACATCGCCCACCAGCGAAAATAAGATTCCCAATCCGAACCAAAACGCGTTGCCCTGCAAGCCGGTGCCTGAATACAGCCAGAGGAATAGGCAAACTAGCACAGCAGGTTTTGCGAGGTATTCCAATCTCTGCAAATTTTTTGACACAGCCAGAACTTCCAACGAGGCAAAGATGAAAGCAAGGATGAGCCAAAGATACACAGGTTCCTCCAGTATATTTACCCGTCATTGCGAGGAAGCGTAGCGACCGAAGCAATCTCCCGTGGAATAGGAAATTGACGATTTAAGTGCGCTTCGTCTTTGCTAGGTCTCGACACCTGCACTTGCATGCCGGTGCAAGTGTACGAGCGAGCCATCCCGCACTCGCTCTACTCGACCAACGCCGCTCAGCGCGAGCGGTTTTTCTTCTTATTACTTATCTTATACCCCAATCGTCTCAACATATTCTCGTCATTTCGCCAATCTTTTAATACCTTCACACGCAATTCCAAAAAGACGGGTCTCCCGCCCATTTCTTCAATCTCTTTGCGCGCAGACGAACCGATTTGCTTGAGCATCTTTCCGCCCTCACCAATGACGATTCCTTTTTGCGACTCTCTCTCCACAAAAACGGTCGCGGCAATGTAGAGCATTCCATTCTCGCGCTCGGCAAATTCATCGATGCGCACACCCACGCCATGCGGCACTTCCTCACGCAGACTGTGTAAGCATGCTTCGCGGATCAAATCTGCGGCGATGTCGCGTTCGTATGAATCCGTTACCTGTTCTTCATCATACTCAGGTGGGCGGACCGGAGATAGCGAGATCAACAAGTCTCGCAAGGAGTCGAGATTTCGATTCTCCGTAGCAGAGATGGAAATAACCTGCGCTTCTTTCTTGAGCAATGCTTGATACGCTTCGAGGCGCGGTGGCAGCCCCTCCGCCTGGATCAAGTCTATTTTATTCGCGGCAAGCACAAGCGGCGTCCGGCGTGGCGTGCGCGTGAGCAGGGAGGCGATCTGTTTATCCTCTTCTGTAGGTTTGACCGAGGCATCCACCAGCCACAAAATCACATCCACGCCCTCCAGCGATTCCTGGGCTTCTTGATTCAGGAATTCCCCAAGCTTATGTCTTGGATTGTGGATTCCGGGCGTATCCACAAAAACAAGCTGGGCGTCGTCTGTCGTCAGAATCCCAAGCTGACGTTTGCGCGTTGTCTGCGGTTTTGGCGAAACCGCCGCGATCTTTTGTCCCAACAGCGCATTGACCAGCGTCGATTTGCCAACGTTCGGCCGGCCGATAATTGCAATAAAACCTGAGCGAAACTCTGTCATTTGAGCCTTTCATAGATATGGATCTCGGGATTGACGAACGAGATTTTTAATGAAGGCAGATAAGGAGGCAATGAATAAGAAAATTCTGCCAGAAGCTTATAATGCTTGGACTGCCCACTTGCCAATTGTTTGAAGAAATCACATTCTATCTGCATACTCTGGCAAACATATGGGTCATTCAATTTATCCGCTGTGAAATTGTCAACCACGAGGTAATCGGTCAGGCGGTCGTCCAACCCTGCTTCGCCGGCGTTGTATATATATTTTTTATTCGTAGGTGTAGTTCCTCCCAGCGTCTTGCTAAAAAAGATTGGATAATTATGCTCTCGCTCGAAGTGTTCCAATGGGATGGCGGGCGGATAAAACGTATGCTCTAAAGATGTTTCTATGGGCAGGTTCTTGATAAACTCACTGGCAGGGATGCGCGCGTCATGCAGGAACAAAAGCATGACGCTGATATTTCTTGCAAAAGAAAACAATATAACGAAAGCAAGAGCGAGATTTGCAAATCTATGATATTGAATGTTTTTTCTAAATTTTATTTGTTGATACAAATCATCAATGAATAATACACTCAACACAGCAAAGATTGGCATCATCGAGAGAAAGAAGCGCGTCGGATAGTTATAAGAAACAAGGATAGGTAGATCGAGAGCCAGGATCGAGAGCAAAAGGATCGCAAGAAAACCTGTCCTTGAATCTTTGTTTGCGGTTCTTGATCGATAGGATAGAAACAGCCGATAGCCCGTCCACAGAAATGCTCCGGCAAATAGAATGGATAATGGAAGTCCCACTCCATTCTCAAAACTCCCATATTGACCGAGGATCCCTCTCACACTATCGGGCTGGCGAGCATAATTCCCTGTATGCAAGAGGGCAGGAATCATCCGTTTGAAATAATACGTCATCCAGAAAAAGGATTTCGGTGTACCCACCGCGTAACCGAGAAATGTCAATACGCCGCCGATGAATAATGTTTCCAGGATGCGAAGAGGTCGTTTCAGGAATGAATGTCGTTGAGAGGATAAATAGAGAGCAATAGGTACGAGTACGAGAGTGATCCCGTTATATTTACTGGAAGCAGCCATGCCAATACTAATAAATGAAGCGTACAACCAGCCCCGTCGATAAGTGATCTTGTAGTTTACGAGGAACAAAATGGTCAACGCCACAAAAAAGGTGATGTAGGTATCGTTGTGAGCGAAGCGACCGTTATGAGTCATTTCACTGACACTGAGTAACAGCAATCCGCTCAACCCTGAAGTGTAAATGTTGTTGGTGATCCGCCGTGTGATGAAATAACTGAGAACGATCATCAGCCCGGCCAGTATGGCTGAAAGCACGCGTGATGCAATGAGCACTTCCAGATCTGTGTAACCCATCCCAAGGATGATCTTGCCCAGACCAAACATCACATACTGTGGCAGGGAAGGATAATCGAAATTGATCTCATCGAATTTCCATTGTCCGTGCAATGCTTTGATCGAACGGACGACGATTTCATCGGGATGCCATCCGTTCAGACCCCCCCAGGAAATGCCGGGGAGAGTGATTGCCAGAAATATGATAAAGAGCGCAAGTGGAATGACAAACTCGTACTTTTCCAGGAGCAATTTATATGCAGGATGAGCAGGTGTTGTCGTCACAAATATTATGATCCGCTCGTGAAAGGCTTGGCTGGCTGCCAATTGGCAACGACGAGACTCACGACGATAAGTGCTGCGCCAACCAGCAACTGCCAGGAAAGTTGTTCGTTGAGGAAAGCCACGCCCAGAATCACACCGCCCAATGGAAACAGATACGTTACCATGCTGGTGCGCGTTGGTCCAATCTCGTGGATCAGATAATAAGCCAGCACAAAAGCCAGGCCTGAGCCAAGGATGCCGAGGAAGAGCAGCGCGATCCATGTGATTCCTAATTGCGGAACCTCAACCGGGCTTTCAACGAAAAATGTCGCCAGCCACATGACTACCGTTGCTGAAATCAATGGACCCGCGCTTCGCAAGATCCCGGGGGTATCTTCTGTGGTCTTACGCGC
>DASWEH010000504.1:0-3534 GCA_036394895.1 Anaerolineales bacterium | reverse complement strand
ATCAAAAGTAGTAACTCGAGTCAAAGTGTTTCCCTCAATCCGAGCTTCCCAATGACTATCGATGCCGAACCGTACCAGCATGGGAACAAAGAACGTATGCTCTCGACCATCTCCGCTTCGACGAAACTCCTCCTGAATCCCGCTCTCGATCTGAAATGTTTGTGCGCCAATGACGGTACTGCCATCGGCAATTCCCGGCCGGTCAGGATTGATCAAATCCGGCTCTTCAGCACTTTGCTGTTGAGCGGGCTGATCTTGTTGTGGTCTATGTGATTGAGCTGAGGCTGGAACCGAAAATAATGCAGCTAAAGTCGCTGCAATAAAAATCTGTAGGATGATGAAAGATTTGCATCGATTGTTCCGCGTGTGAACAATACCAAAGGCACAGCAAGACATCTTTACTCCATCACTCGAAACTTACAAATGAAGCCCATAATACAGGATTGTAAGCTAGTTATCCTGTTAGCAGGTGGCTTCCGTCGCAGAAAACTATGGAAGCAAAAATGGACCACTTGGAGTATTAGTAGGATCGGAACCTCACTGGCCGGTCCTGGTACGCTGGGGCAAACTCCTGATGATGTTGCAGTCTCTCATTTCACTAACAGTGCTTGCTTTGCTCGCGACACGCAGTGTATATCCTCTGATGTCTCTACCTAATCCTGTACACTCTTCCACCGCACCACTGTTCGTGGAATTGGTCGGCATGGTGCTTGGTTCACCGGAGTTTCAAAGACGATGATTGATGCCTCAGGCCATGCTCGGGATAGGGTGAATCTTGGAGCCAAAGACCTGAGACTTTGTAACCCAGAGGAGGGTCGAACTCCTGGCCTCCGCATTGCGAATTAGACTCTCGGCAAGAATGTAAGTTATTGCCTTTTCGAAAGTTGCAGCCACCGAAGAAACATTAGGGTTTTGCCGTTCTTTTCCCATTCCTTACCATTGCGTACCCGTCGCGTGCAGTTATTTTTGGTCACATATTGGCCACTTGGATAATCGAGACAGGACCGTTTGAGATGCCAAATTGTCATCTCAAAGAGGGAAATGTTAGAGCACGTTTACCCAGCCATGATCTTCTCCGTTACTCACCCAGGACCGGTTCCTCCGTTGTTAAGGCGATTTGTTGATGAATGCAACGAGTTGCGGGATAACCTGTCGTGGCGCTTCATCCATGAGCCAATGCCCTGAGCCTTTAATGACGACTCCTTGAACATTAGTATCGACGAGGCGTGCTTGCTCAATCAAAAAGTTTCCGGACGCTTTCTCTCCTGTCAGGACCAGCATTGGCACCGTTAGTTTGTTCTGAGCAAACTGAGCGAAGTCCTTAGCATCCTGCTCGAAAGCGCGAAACACTTCGAAGCCCGCTCGCATTGCACCGGGTTGTGCATAAGAAGCCGCATAGAACCGGCGATCTGCTTCGGACACAGAATGCTTTGGATCGGCGGCAAAATCATTCCAGAAGTGCTCGAAATAAATTCTCTCTCTACCCGCAACCAGCTTCAGTGGCGTCTCCGTAAAAATGAAAGTGCCACAAGTCTCTCAATAGCCAGACGTTTTTCCAATCACCAACGCCCGGAAGAAAAGCATCCATCAAGACAATCCGATCGACCTGGTTCGGATACTGAGCAGCATACGCGTAGGCCACCATCAAGCCGATATCGTGACCGACAATACTTGCTTGCCGATATGCGAGCGACATGGCGAGGGCGTGAACGTCCTGTGCCATCGTCTTTTTATCGTAGCCGCTGTTCGGCTTTGAAGATTGGCCGAATCCGCGCAGGTCGGGTGCTACCACTGTATGACTCTCCGTTAGTTCAACCATCAGTGTCTCCACATGCGACTGGTTTGAGCGTAGCCGTGCAGAAGGATCACTGGGTTGCCCTTTCCCGCGATCAGATAGTGAAGTCTGATCGCCGTTTGGAAAAGGCACCGTTTGCTCAGCCATTGGCACCGCGGCGCAGCCTTTGAAGCGCGCCCCGCATTCTGCTGGCCCTTTTCGGGAACTGGATGTGACCCTCAGTGTCGGCTTGCTTGATGGCACTTAACAAACTCTCGAGATCAGTTGCGCCCGTGTAACGGATTTCGTTGATGTAGAAAGTGGGTGTGCCCGTCACATGTTCGTCGAAGAGACTACGATTGTAGTCAGCTTCGATCTGTTTGAGAAAAGTACCCTCCTTCAGGTCACGGGCGAATTTCTCGGCGTCAAGGTCAATACGCTTTGCATAGCGCAAAAGATCCTGGTCCTGTAGAGCTTGTTGGTGGGTGAACAACTCATCGTGCATCTCCCAGAACCTCTTTTGCGCACCTGCGGCTTCCGCGGCTTCGGCAGCACGAAAAGAATGGGCATGAGTCTGCACCGTTGGAAAGTGGCGAAAGACAAAACGCAGGTTGTCGCCCAGGAGCTTTTGCACCTTCTTGATTACTGGATAAGCCCTTCCGCAATGTATGCATTCGAAGTTGCCATACTCGAGCAGAGTTACTGGCGAGCTTTCCAGACCCGAAAAGTGGTCGCGCTCTGTAACTGTATTCTTGAGTCTAATGATCTCAGTGTTCGTCATAACCAACTCTTATTCATCGCGATCAAGTGTTCAACGACTGGCAGCGAGTCGCAAAGTCGGGGGATATTCTGAATTCAGCGCTTCCGTACCTCGTCTAGAGGTGGAGAGTTTTGCGATCCAGTCCAAAATGTGGTCGGCATCCCCCTTCCACGTTGGTTGGCCCTGCTTTCGTTGGATGTATATCGAGGCGAAAAGGTGAAGCATGAAGGTGATAGAATCTAGGATCACGTTTGAGCGAAACCAGAGCATCACATCGTCTGTCGTCTTTCTTTGCTGTCATGTTCGTAGCGGCATTCGGTGGCAACTTTCTCTGGGAGATGCTGCAGATGAGCGTTTACGCCGGAATGACCGATCGGGCCTGGCGACCGACCGTCCTGAGTTGTACATTCGCAAGCTTAGGTGATGCAGCCCTCAACGGCGCTTTTCCTTCCCGCGACCCTCTCTCCAGCTCGCCTCGGCTCACTTCAGTTCCTTTTTCAAACTCCAAGTAACCTCTAACGCGGCTTGGTTCAACACAGAATTATGTGGTGGCTCCTTGACCGTCTCGCCTGCCGCCTTTCACCGCGCCACACTAATTCTTAATACGGTTAGGTGCGGCTTTGGCATCGTCTTCTACTTGGAACGAATTAAGCCTTGTGGCTCAGGTCTGCTTGAGTGGCGCTCTGCCACGCGCCAGCCGCCCTTCTGCTTCACCCAGATATCTGTAATTACAAACTGTGCGTTGCGATCTTGACCTCTCATTGTAGCCTTTTGCGTAAAGAGCATGACAACCACCGCCGTATCACCGTATATGTGTATCTTGATGTCATCTATGTTGTAGGACTCTGTCACGTAAAATTTCAAAGTCTCCAACCATGCTTTCCTTGGAAAGATTTGTAGCGGCGCTCCCTGCACGCCGATGGCTAAGAAATAATCTTCGGAGAGAAGCCGACTCGCTGCGCTAATATCTTGACTCTTGATCACAGCAGCCCATTGTCTC
>DASWEH010000503.1:0-4552 GCA_036394895.1 Anaerolineales bacterium | reverse complement strand
AGCAATCCGAAGGTTGAAGAGACGCTTTTGCCTGCTGAACCCGAAGATGTGTTGGAAGCCGATGAAATGTGGTCATTTGTCCACAAAAGATGGAACAAACGTTGGCTTTGGACGGTGATGTGTCGGCGAACACGCCCAATCTTGGAACGTAATCCCGAGTGCTGTCACGTTGGTCCCCGTGTATATTATTATGCGCGACCTGAAGTGGATTGACACCTTCTGGCCGCTGATCATCCCTGGTGCGGCAAATGCATTCGGGATCTTCTTTATGCGGCAATATATCATGTCTGTTTCAAACGAGCTGATGGATGCCGCCCGAATCGATGGAGCGGGTGAATTCACAATATTTTGGCGCATTATCCTGCCCATCATTGCTCCCGGGCTAACCAGCTTAGGTTTAATCTTTTTTATGGGTTCATGGAATGATTTTATTGGTCCCTTAATATACCTGAAGTCTCCTGAGCATTTCACACTTCCACTGATTATCCGATCGCTGGTAGGCCCGGTCGGTCGTACCGTTTATGATGTACAAATGGCAACTTCGGTGATTAGCCTGATCCCCTTATTAATTATCTTCCTCATTTTCCAACGCCGCTTTGTGGAAGGCATCACAGCGGGTGCCATCAAAGGTTGAGAAATTATTCTTTTGTAAGTACTCAATGATGCATCGAAAATATGACTATGTCCCCAACACTTCGTTCATCGCGTTTACATTTTAACATGTCAATGCTTACACTGTGATTCTAGGAGGAGAATTATATGTTTTATTTCGGTGTTGATTATTATCCCGAGCATTGGCCGGAAGAGCGCTGGCTAATTGATGCTCATTTGATGGCGGAGGCAGGCTTGAATGTTGTACGCCTGGCCGAATTTGCCTGGTCCAAGATGGAACCAAACGAGGGAGAATTCGATATCGACTGGCTTGACCGCGCCATCGGTATTCTTCAATCACAGGGGATCAGAGTCGTATTGGGAACGCCGACGGCTTCACCGCCTCCCTGGCTGATGAGCAAATCGCCCCAGCTTTTTCGCGTGCGTGAGGATGGTGTGCGTGTGACATTTGGCAATCGCCGCGAATACTGTCCAAATAATTCCGTGTACCAAGAATATACTCAACGTATCGTAACCAAAATGGCTGAACATTACGCGCATCATCCGGCGGTGATTGGCTGGCAGATTGACAATGAATTCGGTGATCGTTGTTACTGTTCCACCTGCGCGGAAAAGTTCCAGACCTGGTTGCGCAGCCGATATGAGGCGCTTGATGAACTCAATCAGAAATGGGGAACTGTTTTCTGGAGTCATGTCTACAGCGATTGGAGCGAGATTCCACTGCCTCTCACAACAGGTAGTTCACCTAACCCAGGGCTCGCCTTAGATTTTTACCGCTTCTGTTCCGATTCTTATGTTGGTTATCAACAAATGCAGATTGACATATTGCGTGCGCAGTGCCCGAGTCATTTCATCACGCATAATTTGATGGGTTTTAATTACGACCGCCTGAACTACTTTGACCTGGCACGCAATCTGGACTTCGTGGCTTGGGACAACTATCCGCGCATGCAATGGACGATGGAAAAAGGTGTTGAGCCTGGTTCATCCGCCCTGAGCGCTGACACCATGCGCGGGCTCAAGTCGAAGAATATTTGGGTGATGGAACAACAAGCAGGACCAGGCGGATGGGAAATGTTAAGCGTGAACCCGCGTCCCGGTGAATTACGGCTGTGGGCTTACCAATCAATTGCACATGGAGCGGATGCCATTGTTTTCTTCCGTTGGCGCACCGCTCGCTTTGGCACAGAGCAATATTGGCATGGCCTGCTGGATCATGACGCATCACTGAGCCGTCGCTATGAGGAAATTAAACGCATGGGTGCCGAGATCAAAGAGGTCGGGGATCAGATTCTCGGCTCGCAAGTCAACTCATCAGTGGCGATGATGCTCTCTTATGACTCGCGCTTTGCCTTTCAGGTCCAGCCGAATAATCCTCGTTTCAGTTATCCGGAACACTTCCATCAAATCTATCGCTCATTTTACCAACAGCATGTGTCCATTGATATTGTTGCCCCAAATGCAGATTTATCCTCCTACAAACTCATCATTGCTCCGGCGTTGCATCTTATCTCAGATGCGACCGCGGAGAACTTAAAGCGTTACGTGCAGGCAGGAGGTACATTAGTCGTAACCCAGCGTACCGGCGTGAAAGACGAATCAAATACTGTGGTCAACCAAAGGTTGCCAGGTCTGCTGGCGGAGGTCTGCGGTGTAGAGGTGGAGGACTATGACTCCTTGAGCAGTCATATGCAGAATGGCATCGAGTTTACGATACCCGAGCTTGCAGATTCTGCGTGTGTACCTGTTGGTGTATTATGCGACATTCTCAAGCTGACCGGTGCGACGGTGATCGCGCGCTACACTCAGGAATACTATGCAGGGAAACCAGCAATTACACTGAATCAATTTGGTGCAGGTCATGCAATTTACATTGGAGCTGTGGGGGATGACCTTTTGTATGATCTACTCGCTAAATGGTTGCTAAATACAACTGGTTTGCGAAACACGTTCGCGACTCCTCCTGGTGTTGAGGTGACTCAGCGCGTGCAGGGAGATATATCTCTGCGTTTCATCTTGAATCATAACAACACTCCACAGACCATACACCTTGAGAGCTCACAGGTGAATTTGCTAAATGGAAAGCAAGTCACTGGAGATGTGCAATTGGATCCTTTTGATGTGCTGATCCTCACATCATCAAGGCCCATGTAGCAGGCTTCATATTCGCAGTGAGGCAAAAACTTCATGCATGACCGTATCCGCTTTGCAATCATTGGTACAGGGAAACGCAGTGATACCGTTTATGCCCCCTTACTTAACACTCTAAAGGATGATGTAGAGTTGGTAGGCGTTTGGGGCAGATCAGAAGATAAAGCACGTGAACTTGGCGAGAAATATCATGTACCCTGGTTTACTGATCTTGATCATTTGCGGAATAAGTTGGAAGTAGACGCAGTCATTGTTTCAGTAGCTAGACCAGCCAATGGTGAAATGGGTCGGCAAGTTATCGAGCTAGGATTACATGCTTTGCTCGAAACACCGATTGCAAACAGTTTGGATGATGCAGATGCAATCATTAGAGGAGCAGAAACTCAAAATCTTAAAGTGGAAGTAGCAGAACAATATTATCGTCGTCCGATGGAACGGTTAAAACGTAAACTAATCGATGCAGATATTTTTGGCAGAATCCTGGTAGCCTATAACGATTTCATGGGACATGGTTATCATGGTGTCAGCCTGATCCGTAGTTATATTGGGTTTGATATACCAGTGATTTCGGTGCATGGCATCACAACTACGTTTACAGTTGCGCCACATTACTCTTGGATTTCGCAGACCCATGATTCCCGTGAGGAGGAATGGGAGCAGGCCAGCCTGCGCTTTGCCAATGGTACGCTGGGATTTTATAACTGGTCGAGTATCTCTTATGACTCGGCTTTGCGTTGGCAACGCGCAACAAGATTCTTTGCAGAACGTGGCATGGCCTCTGATGACCGCTTGACAACACTGACTTCTGATGGGAAAGATCCACAGCCAATTGAGATCAAGAGCTTTTTCCATAATGTTGGTGGCATGGAAACCTTGAGTGAACTGGTCGCGCTCACGTCGCCAGAAATCGTTTGGCGCAACCCCTTCCGGGCCCATTACATGGACGATGAAATGATTGCTGTGGCTGACTGCCTCATGAGTCTTGTCCATGCGATTCGCGAGGACAAATTACCTGAATATGGCCCTCTGCAAGCCCGATTGGACCAGGAAGTCACGTTGGCTATGTACGAATCTGCCAGAGATTCAGGGGCAAGTGTGACACTGCCCATACAACGTGGACCATGAGGAGAGTATTCCAGTGAAACATAGAGATAGAGTACTTATAGCACTCAATCACGAAACATCCGATCGTTGCCCGATGCAAGTCAGTTTTACTCCAGAATTTGCAGATCGTCTCCGGGCCGACATGCAGATGAAAGGAAAGACTGTTCACAACCCGCATGGAGGTGGAAACTCTTACGAATTAGAACGGGCATTGGGACAGGATATGATTCTCACTTGGCGCCGGAGCAGCCGCGTAATGGTCCGGATCGAAGAAAAGGATGTCAGCTCGAAAGACCCAATCCTTATCCTCATTCGATGCTAGATGACAAGCGGCACAGTTCGCTGAGTTTTGTGGAGGAGTGAGATGCGATTCATCAGGGTGATAGGCTACATACTCCCATTCGCCAGTACGCAAGTCTTGGTAAGCTTCGCCAAAACCTTTCTCTTTCCGCATCACGAAGATCCCGTTCAAGTTTTCGCGGATGAGATGACCGTTTGGATCTTTCACCAGATTACCATCGGCATCCAATTTTGCTCGCCAGGTTTCCATCACCAGAATACTCCCATAAGGGAAAGGCTCGCCCTGTTTGACTGAGGCTGCCACCTCGTTCCCGCATATGACTCGGACCTGGCGGTTATCGAGCCGGTCATAAATATACATCAATTTGAAATCTTCCTGATAGCC
>DASWEH010000502.1:0-3600 GCA_036394895.1 Anaerolineales bacterium | reverse complement strand
AAGCGCGTCCTCAAACCCGGCGGGCGCGCCATCATATCCCACTTTTACAGAAAGCCCTCCTGGATGTACCTGCTCCATCATCTTGGTCGCGAGAATATTGAATATAAGGAAGAAGATCCCCCGGTCAATGAATTCTATACGGAGGCAGAAATCCTAAATTTCTTTCAATGCTTTGAGGTCGTTGAGACAGTTCAGGAACACCATCGCCTCCTGCCTGTTAGACGAAGTGGTCTAAAGGCGAATCTATATACCTATGTATTAAAACCGGTCTACAATCTTCTGCCCGAATCCGTTGCTAAGCATTTTGCTTATAAGCTGTCTGTGACAGCCATTAAGATCCAGGATTTCCATGTGCGGAATTTGCGGTAAGTACAGTCCTGCAGGTGTCAAGGCCGAAGAACTAAGCTGCATGCTCGATACCCTCGTGCATCGTGGACCTGATGATTCTGGTAGCTACGTCAAGGCTAACATCGGCCTTGGCAGTCGCCGGCTTCGTATTATTGATCTTGAAACCGGAAACCAGCCGATCAGCAATGAAGATGGCACCCTATGGGTTGTCTACAATGGGGAGATCTACAATTATCAGACTCTCCGTGTGCAATTGGAGGCGAAAGGACATCTTTTCCACACCAAATCCGATACCGAGGTGATTGTTCATCTTTACGAAGAAGTTGGTGAGCACTGTGTAGAACAGCTCCATGGAATGTTCGCCTTTGCTCTCTGGGATGAGCGTCAGCAAAAGTTGGTGCTTGCCCGGGATCGGATCGGGCAGAAACCGCTTTTCTATGCGCGCGACGGTTCAGATTTCCTCTTTGGTTCAGAGATGAAGGCGATTCTTGCACTTCACCATCAGGAACCCGAGCTGGATCCGCTCGCCATGCACGATTACTTATCCTTGCGCTTTGTTCCTGCACCGCGCACCATTTTTAGACATATTCAAAAACTGCCACCGGCTCACATGCTGGTCTTTCAAGATGGACAGATTCGACTTCGCTGTTACTGGCAATTGTCATTCCGTGAGAAACTGACCATTTCCGAACCGGACATTCTCGAGGCACTTCGTGAACAGCTCAAACGCACAGTGGCGTCACACCTGATCAGTGATGTGCCGGTAGGAGCCTTTCTTAGCGGTGGTCTGGATTCCAGCCTGATCGTTGCCATTCTTACAGGTGATCTTGCAAGAAAACCGAAAACATTTTCAATTGGCGTGGAGGAAAGCGACTTCGATGAGCTTCCCTTCGCGCGCATGGTGGCGGAGCAATACGAAACGCAGCATGTAGAGGAACGCGTTTCTGCGAATCTGATCCAATCCCTGCCGGACATGATCTGGCATCTCGACGAACCTTCCGATCCCATTGCCGCATGCATGTTTCAGGCGGCACGGCTTGCGTCGAGACACGTCAAGGTGGTTCTGGGTGGCGATGGCGGTGATGAGCTCTTTGCGGGCTTTGATCGTTATGTCGGCGCGCGCTATATTGACGTGTACAGTCTGATGCCGCACACCCTACGGAAAGGGCTAATGGGGCCGATGTTGGATCGTCTACCTGATAGTTTCACGTACAAAAGTTTGACTCAGAAACTTCGTTGGGTTCATCATTTGTCGCTGCAGGCGACCGCCGCAGAACGATACGCGGAAGCAACTTGTTTCTTCCGTTTCACACACGAAGGAAAACGCGTGCTTTACTCTGATCACCTCTGGAGGGAACTCGGCGAGAGAAATTCCACAGTCGCGATTACAGAGCCTTTTAACCATGCCGAAGCCGACGACCTGCTGGATCGCATGTTGTACACCGATTTTGTCACTCGTTTGCCTGAACACTCCCTTGTCTTGACTGATCGGATGAGCATGGCGCACGGCCTGGAGGCACGCTCACCTTTCCTGGATCATGAATTGGTTGAGTTTCTCGCCAAAGTCCCTGCAAAGATCAAAGTGCAAAATAACCAGCCCAAATACCTCATGCGCAAACTCGCAGCGGACTATCTGCCTGCTCCAATTCTTCAGCGTGAAAAACAAGGCTTCATGCTTCCCATTGCGTATTGGTTCCGAACCGATCTCTTTCCGGTTGTGAGCCAGATGCTCGAGCATTCCTATTTTGTGAAGGCAGGCTGGTTCAAAAAAGAGAACATTCAACGACTATTGGAGGAGCACCGTAATCATCGCTATGATCATCACGTGCGTCTCTGGATGTTGTTGACTCTTGAGCTCTGGCACCAACTCTATATCGAAGGCGTGGAGCAGGAAGCCTTGACAGAAAAATTGCAGGCATTATGCCTTCCCCAATAGCGCATCTGGGTGCAGGATACGCCATTTAGCGCTATTACAAGCCTAAATTGCCGGAAAACCGAGGGAGCCTTTGGAAGTTTCCCCTTCAAATGCTCCTACAGAGTATCGCATAATTTACTAAACCGAACTTGTGATATTCACTCGTGATTTTTACCAAAAAGTTTAGTGATTTATGAGACAAGCGATAATCATGGGGCTTCGCTGTTGCCTGATGTGGACATTATTGCTGCCATCATCTTTAGAGACATGAAGAATTATCACAATAATTTTTCGCACAGCCTTCTGTTAGCATTTCCGGTTTCCCTACTTGTTGCAGTCTTGGTTTACCAGATGTACCGTTCCAATTTTTGGTTATGGTTCCTGGTCTGTTTGATATCCTACGATCTTCACATCATCATGGATGCTTTGACCGCTGAAAGGGGCGTGATGATGTTCTGGCCCCTGAGCCAGAATCGATTTGTGTCTCCAATACGGATTTTTACGGGCTGCAATGGGAACTTGGCTGGTTCAGCCTTTGGCATTTGTGGACCATTTTTACTGAATCGCCTTTTGTGATTGTGGTCATCGCTGCAATGAATTGTTTCGAGAAACGAAGAAACACGGCAAAAGCGATTCTTTCCCAAGAAAACTAGAGGAAAACCAAACATGATCGTCTTAGGCATTATTGATAGCAAGCCCTCCTCCGCAGCGATCCTGAAGAATGGACAAATTCTTTCCGCCATTGCAGAGGAGCGACTCTGTCGAATGAAGATGGCAAGCGGCATGCCTCGCCAAGCCATCTATCAGGTCATGGCAGATTCGGGTATTTCAGCAAGGGATATAGATATCGTAGCTGTCGCGCAGAAAGTGAGTGTTTTCGAGCCAGAACCGATTCCCTGGAACGGCTGGTTCGACGGTCAGCAGGCTGGCAAGCCGCGTCCATTTGAAAAAATCAGTGGGACGCTTGCGCCCATCGCCGGTTACATCCCATTTGCCCAGAAAGCGCACCATCAGCTCAAGGATCTTCTCTCGCGCAAACGGCTTGTGCAAATCCCTGAGCTCTTGGAAAGGGAATATGCGATCACTGCACCGGTCAAATATTATGATCATCACTACTGCCATGCGACCAGTACCTATTTCACAAGCAATTATGATCAGGCGCTGGTGATCACGCTTGATGGCGGAGGAGATGGATTGTCGGGGAGCGTATACCAAGGTGAAAATGGCCGACTGATGCGGCTTGCTGTGGTGGATAGTTTCAATTCGTTGGGGAACTTTTACTCGTATATCACGCATCTATGCGGGTTTAAAGCCGAAAGCCATGAGGGCAAGATCAC
>DASWEH010000501.1:0-6136 GCA_036394895.1 Anaerolineales bacterium | reverse complement strand
ATGGGCAAATCATCTCGAAGGAGCTGGACGGTCGACTGTGTTCCTTCCGAAAAGTAGGTCCGCAAATAAAAGACCCGGTGTCCATGGATGGCAAGTTGCGTGGAAATATGTTGAGGTCGTTGAAAACGGTAATGCCAGTCAATGACCGGGAATACAATGATGTCAGGAGGTTCAAAATAATAGTCTTTCAAATTTTTATTCAAAACAGTGAAGGGAAATTAAGAGCTAGAGCTTTCGCCAATCAAGTAAAGACTGTTCGTTCTTCGTAGCGATCAGTAGAATCCGGCTTGGTGCATGATAGATCGGACGTGAAAAATATTTAAATCCAGCGACGCGCAACATCCCTAATAGGCACTCGGTATCAGGCGCCCACCAGTTCGAGCCGTCTCCATTCAGTTCATCGCGTTCGTAGAATTTCATGAAACCTTTGGTTGTGGCTGTGAGCTTAACTTGGCCAAGCGGTCCGAGTCGCGCCATCAAGAGGTTACGCGGGTCCTCAGGTATGACCTCAGTCTCTATTACCACAGCGTCTCTACAACGCTGACCAATGCCTTCCAGCACTAGAAACGGATTCTTTAAGTGATACAGAATGCCCGCAAACATCACGAGATCGAATTGTTCGTCAATTTTGCCGATATCATGCGCGTCCATCAAACGGTATTCGATGTCCATCTGCCAGATCTTCCGGATGTACTCGAATTGCTCCAAATATACGTCTAGAAATTCGATTCCCAGGATGCGGCCTGCACCTCGCAATTTGGCGAGGATCGAGAAGAAGCCAGCGTTACAGCCCATATCGAGCATCGATGCGCCCTTCAAATCTGCCGGAAACGTTGGCTTGATCAGAGCCCACACTTGATCTGCCATCGTAGGCGGCATCGTATATGCGCCGTTGCCCAGATAAATACGATGATACCAAAATGAGTATTTCTTGACGAATGCCTCTGCCTCTTCGCGTGTTGGCGGATTAGGCGGTTCGAAACTCCATTTCTCCTCGACGGCAACTGACGGCGCTATAGTAGAACTGTAGGTAATTGCTGATTTTAGTCTCTGCTTCTGCTTGCTTAGAGCACTGTGGAGTTTATTAAGAATTGTCATGTTATCTCCTATCATAATGATTATACTTGAGTATCCACAAACAAAAAACATGGCGATGCTACAATCAGCATCGCCATGTTTTGCAACATTTTCAGAACTTAATTAGTATCTGCTATGGTTTTGCATCCCAATTGCCAGCAATCGGCATGTCACCCGGATTGCCTAAACCGAAGACAATTTCTGCAAACCCAACCGTGTTGGAATTACGCAACAAGAAAGTGCCATTGCGATAGACCCCAATCGTATCTATCCCATCATTGTTCCAATCCGCCGTCACCGGTTTGTCGCCTGGAATCCCATAGTTGAGGGCGATATCTGCGAACCCCGTTGTGTTGGTGTTCTTCAGGAAGATAATGCCGTTGACCGGTCGGAAGACACCTGTTGTATCCTTGCCATCTCCATTCCAGTCGCCAGCAATCCCGACATCCCCCGGATTGCCCAAGACAAAGCTGATTTGTGGTGAGCCGGCACTGTTACTGTTGCGCAGATAGAAGGTTGCCGTCGAGGGACGAAAGACTCCGATGGTATCCACCCCGTCGCCATCCCAATCCCCAGCGATGGGCTGATCGCCTGGCGCACCGAAGGAGAAGACCATATCCGCAAAGCCAACCGTATTCGAGTTTCTCAAGTAAAAGGAGCCATTGCGATAGATGCCAATTGTGACGGTCCCATTCCCGTCCCAATCGCCCACGACAGGATAGTCGCCGGGGATACCATAATTGATGGCGATATCGGCGATACCGGTCGTGTTGCTGTTCTTCAGATATAACAGTCCGTTAGTCGGACGAAAGACCCCTGTTGTATTGCTATCAAGCACTTGGGTAGTTGGCCAATACTCGTCTGCGCCTAGATCCGAAACGCCGTTATTCGGCCGGCCTTGCCCGTCAATATCCGTGGGGGTTGTACTGCCTGTCGCCTGATCCCTGGCTGCGGAATTACTTTGAAGATGGTAATTGTAATTTGGGGAACCCGGTGAGACAAAACCTGCGGACCCGGCGGAAAGCATGCTCGCAAGCCCATTCACAGCTCCGGCAGTGCTGTCGCCTGCGTTCGTATTTCTGGTGTTCCCGGAAAACAAACCACGGTTGAAATTGATGGTGTTGCTTTGCTGAACAAGAACCGCCACAGCGCCTCCTCCCCCTTGCGTGTGATCGGCAATAATACTGTGGCTGACGTTCGCCGTTGAAGATGCCACGTTCGGCGCTGCCAAAACCAGCAAACCCTGCCCGGAGATGAGAGCCGGACCCAGCCGATTTCGAGCGATTGTGGAATGTGTGATGGTCGCGCTTAGCCCCTGAACCACGATGCCACCACCGCCACCGCCCAGTACAGTGCCTGTGCCGACCGTTGTGTAATTATCAGTGATGATCGCGTTGGTGACAGATTCCGCTGGGTTGATGTTGGTACGGGATTTCCACAGGTAGAGACCGCCTCCTGCGGCCGAGCCAGCATTTCCTCCGCCCGTGCTGTTTCCACCAATCGCACTATTTGCGATCAGTTCCACCCGGTCAAGTGTTGCTGGCGAGTTATAGACGAGTATGCCTCCCCCGGCGCCAAACCCTCCATTGACAGCATTTCCACCGGTGGACACATTATTGCTCACCTGGGCGTCAGATATGGAAACGGAAACCGCATCTTCCATATAGATACCAGCACCGAAAGCTCCTCCTGCGTTCGTGGCCGCGTTTCCGCCTATGGACTGGTTATTGGTTACGACGATCCGGTTCAGGGCGGCTAAGTTTTGTGCCAAAGCAATCGCTCCGCCGAGTGCATCCGCGTTGGCGAAGGCGCTTGTGCCATTCCCAGTCGAATTCCCTCCCTGAGCGATGTTATTTCTAAACGTGGAATCCTCCACCGTCACGACAGACGCAAACACAAACAAGGCGCCAAAGGCGAGTCCGCCTCGCTCAGGTCCCACCCCTCCGCGCGATTGATTGCTATCAAACGTCACCCGCTGCAGCAGGGAACTTGTTCCGGCTGGAGATGATTCAATGGTCAAGCCCCCCCCATCCGCGGAGCCCCCAGCCCCGGAAGCTGTATTATCGCCAATGGCTTGATTGTTCTGAAAGACCATATCCCTCAAGGTTATGGCAGCCTTTAACGACCACATTCCACCACCTCGCCCGCCTGAAACACCATTATAAAGTGGACCTTGCGCTCGGCCGTTCTGGACCGTAAAGCCCTCCATATCCAGGTACGTAGTTGTCGTGTTGAATCCGATGACTGCAACTCCACGGCGAGCGCTTTGCGCATCGATCACGGTCAGATTCCCGGAAGGGTCCGCCGTTGACCAATTGCCGGTTGAATAACCTCCCAAAATGGTCAGGTTTTTGTCAAGGATACAAACCACGGCGCGCGTGAGAAGAAAACTGCAAGAGTCTGCAGCTGCGTTATAGGTATGAGTACCCTTTGCCACCAATATTCTGTCGCCAGAGATAGATTGATTCACGGCATACTGAATCGCACGGCAGGGTGAGCCGGCGGAACTACAGTTGCCTGCATCCGTGCCGCTGGTTGCAACATACCGTGTGGTTGTCGCCGCAGATGCATTGTTTGTGACCCCAAAGAAAGAAAATGCCAACATCGCCGTACAGATGAATCCAACAAGAGTTCTTTTTAGTATTGATGTGCTTCTGATCATACAGTTCTCCATATCAAAATTTGTTTCAATCTTCTGTGTTTTATGTGCCAAACGAGTTTATGGTGCAGGCATGCTCAATCGTTTCGTGGAAACAAACAAGCCACTGCTGGTAGCATCCAGGCAACTTTTACAAAACACAAATCCTATCCAGAAATGACTTTTGGGTCCGGGATACCGCTTGCGGTCCGTTTTTTTAACCCCAATTCCTCCTATGTTTTATCTATGATGCTCCAGAAGGTTCCAAACGCGTTGACGTTATTCTAATCCTGCTTGTTCAGAATAGGCTTAAAATGGTTAATATCTATACAGCTTTGTAAGTAGAAATCATGAAATAGACAGGCGTTTGTCCTCCGCCAAAAGTAATGGGCCTCTTCAAACGAGGACTGCTTTTCGAGTTTTGATCATTTTAGTAGGGGATGCGCGGACTCTGCTTTACAGACAAAAATTTCTATCCATCGTATACGGCAATCGCAGAGAAGCGTGGCTATGTTGTTGGTAGGCATAGGATGTTATTGACTACCAAAGGCTAAATCATAATTGTTGCGATCATTAGGAGATCACGTGACAATGTTTAATAGACTTCGTAATGCCCTCCGCCCGCAGAAGCAGAATCCTGCCGCGGCTAGTGATAACAGACTCAACCTGGAACCACCAGTGGTCATCGAAGACCAGTGGACAGTGGAACCGCCCAATGCGCCCTCGCGCGAAGAGGCGGAGGAATTCGTCAAGTCATACTCATTTTGGTACCATCGCGTTTATCTGGGCAACGGCGTATATACTTTGCCACCGACATTAGCCGATCACGTATGGGCGCGGATCAAACCAGCATTTCCGGAAGATTTGAATGGCGCATCCATGCTGGATGTGGGCTGCAATACCGGTTTCTTCTCCATCCTTGCCAAATTGCGGGGCGCGGGGCGCATCCTGGGGATCGAATTTCTTAAGATGTTTTTTGAGCAGGCCGAGCGTATCCGCAAGATCTGGCAGATGGATATTGAGTACCGGTTGATGGACGCGCATGAGATTGGCAAAATCGATGAGCAATTCGATCTAGTGATGTTTACCGGCATTCTGTATCACCTGAAACATCCGCTACAAGTGCTCGAGGATATTAGCCGTTGTTGCCGGGACGCGGTGGTGGTGGAAACGGAGGTCATTCCTGAAGACCCGCGCAATATCTTGATGGCGCGCATGGGCCCGCTTGGCAAGATCGAGCTCACAGCCACAACCAAAGGTTTCATGAAATTCTACGAGCGCGATGAATTGAACGGCGACGTCTCGAACTGGTGGGTACCCGATACAGAGTGTCTGTTGGGGATGTTGCGCGTGGCGGGTTTTCGATATTTTTCGCGACCAGTCTATTATGCGCCAAGCCGCGTTTTGCTCATCGCTACGAAGAACGAAGAGTCATTGCTTGACCGGCAGAAATTGTAGATTGTCAGGGAATTCAAAAATCGAGTGCAGGCGTGAGGGGTTCAGGCTGTCTTTGAGAGAATTTCTAAGAGACTTTATTGGGATCCAAAATTTACGAGCGTGTTGGTAAGTAGATCCAAATCTCTTTCCACAATTTGGATGATGATTACATCCGGTTTCAGTTGCTGAATGGCTTGCTGATTTAGATATTGAGGCGTATTCCTCAGGTGGACAAAATGGGATTTCCCAAAATTCATACTTAGGTAATCGTTCAAGTAGTAAGCGCCAAAAGAATCATGGAACATCAGGAGGGTTGGCAATGTACTGTCCGGGATGGATGAAAATTGATGGTAGCCATAATCCGTGCCCCAGATTTTATTTGGGCTCTTATCAATGCCAAGGTGTAAGGTTCGAACAAATGGATTCTTGGGTGCAAAATGGAAGTCTGGCGCTGCCGCCCCAGGCTCTGCAGGCACTAATTTCAAATCAGCCGTTTCATAAGGCTTGAGTTCAGGATAGGAACTTCTCAGAGCATTGATCACTGCCGTATACGCAACAAAAGCGCCATAGCCATTCCAATGCGTGTTGTTCTCTTTGAAATAAACATCCTGGTTTGCGCGCGCAGCCTGCAAGGAAGGTCTCAGATCCACAAGGATGGGCAGATAATGAGATTTCAAAAGAGTCGCGAATTGATCGAGCCTGGACGGCGTCGGCAGGGATTTTATCTGCGCGGGTAACTTGTCTGGATAAATCGTGGCTTTGTTGGGAACAACGACAATCCAAAAGGTAATATCCTGCGACTTTAAGGATCGATAAACAGCTCTCAACTGTTTTAATAGCTCTTGTGAATTCAACTTGTAAGTGCAACGGATGAATGAAAGAACACCTCAAAAGGTGTTTTGAAACGAAGAGATTTTCGTGGCCTGAAATTTAGTCTTGATGTCGCTTGCTCAATCTCTTTGTGAGACACCCGTTGGAAGTCAT
>DASWEH010000500.1:0-5929 GCA_036394895.1 Anaerolineales bacterium | reverse complement strand
AAAAATAGTTGAAACACTCAATGCCATTGGTGGCGCGCATGGCGTTGGACGTGTTGACCTGGTCGAGAATCGCCTGGTCGGCATGAAGTCACATGGTGTCTACGAAACGCCGGGTGGCACCATTTTGCTCTACGCTCATCGTGAACTTGAGTCGCTCGTGATTGACCGTGAGACCATGCACTTCAAGGAAATGGTCGCAGTGAAGTACGCAGAAATCGCTTACAACGGTCTCTGGTTCACGCCTCTGCGCGAAGCAATTGACGCTTTCGTCAATGCTACGCAGGGTCCTGTCACGGGCACCGTACGCCTCAAACTTTACAAGGGCAACATCATCACTGCGGGTCGCAAGTCATCCTTCAGCCTCTACCGCGAAGACTTCGCCACCTTTGGTCAGGAGGATGTCTACGATCAGAGTCACGCCGAAGGTTTCATCCGCCTCTTCGGGCTCAGCCTCAAAGTTCGGGCGCTGAATGGCTTGCCTGTCTCGGGTCTTGACATGCCCAAGCCCGATTACTCACGCTTCAAGAGGGACTAGATGACGACTCTCTGGGGCGGACGCTTCGCTCAAAAACTCGATCAACTTGCCTGGGATTTCAATACTTCCTTGTCTGTTGATAAGCGCTTGGCACTTCAGGATGTGGATGGGAGTTGCGCGTGGGCGGATGCGATTCATCGTGCCGGCATTCTTACAGATAAAGAGCACGGCTCCATCTCGCTTGGGCTTGCTACTATCCGAGAAGAATTTTCTTCGGGACGGTTTTCCTTCGCTGCCTCCGATGAGGACATTCATACTGCTGTCGAACGCCGCCTCACTGAGTTAATTGGAGATGCCGCAGGCAAACTTCACACGGGACGGAGTCGCAATGATCAGGTGGCAACCGACTTTCGCTTGTGGATGTTACAAACCATTCCTGCTCTTGAGGCTGCATTGAACGGTTTGCAGTCCGCTTTGATTGGGCAAGCCGAAGCCGCCGGTCGAATCATCATGCCAGGTTATACCCATCTCCAACGTGCCCAACCTATTTTGTTGGCACATTGGTGGCTGAGTCATTATTGGGCTTTGCAACGCGACGTTGAGCGTTTGCAGGATTTGACAAAACGTGTCTCTGTATTGCCTTTAGGTTCAGGCGCGCTGGCTGGTGTGCCATTTGACATAGATCGTATCAAGTTGGCTGAGTCGCTTGGCTTCGCAGACGTTTCGCAAAATAGTTTGGATGCGGTTTCCGATAGAGACTTTGCCGCCGAATATTTATTCTGCGCAACGATGATCGGAATCCACTTGAGTAAACTTGCGGAGCAAATCGTTTTGTACACGAGTGCTGAGTTTGGCTTCTTCGAGTTGTCAGATGCGTTCTCAACGGGTTCGAGTCTCATGCCTCAGAAAAAGAATCCTGACGTCTTTGAGCTGACGCGCGGCAAGGCTGGCACGTTGATTGGTCTGCTGACGGGGCTACTCGCAACACTTAAAGGCTTGCCATCGACCTACGATAAAGATTTGCAGGAAGATAAAGCGCCTGTCTTTCAGGCAACCGATATGCTGCTGGCGATTCTGCCTGTCATTGCTGGGGCGTTGAGAACCATTACAGTGAAGCCTGAACGAATGCGTTCTGCAATCGACGCGACGATGATGGCAACCGATCTGGCAGATTATTTGGTTGATAAGGGAATTCCGTTTAGAGAGGCCCATGCGCTAACGGGAAAAGTTGTCCGTGCGGCGGGGGAAAGAAGTGTCCAGCTAGAGGAAATGCCCCTCGAAGCGTATCAGGCAATCGGTCCGTTTGAAGCGGATGTGTTTCAAGTCTTCGATCCGCTGAAATCCATCCAAAAGAGAAATGCGATTGGCGGCACGAGTCTCCAATCCGTCAAAAATCAAATTGCGAAGTGCCGCAAGAATATCCAAACTTGAAATAGAAATCCAAATTGCAATCTATTTCAAAAAATTGGTAACTAGTGAAAAAGCGGTAAAAGAATCAAAGGAGAATAAAAATGTCTACCGTAACTTGTCCTGAATGTGCTGCAGAAATCACCCTGGAAAAAGGAACCGAAGTCGGTGAGATCATCGTGTGCCCTGATTGTGGAGTTGACCTTGAGATAACTGCGCTTGAGCCTGCCAAAGTGCAGCTTGCGCCGAGGGAAGAGGAAGATTGGGGGGAATAGATTATGCAACAACGATTAAAAATTGGTGTCCTTTATTCCCGCGTGCGCGTGGAGGAAAAATGGCTCTTCGGAGCGATGGAAAAGCGCGGCATTGATTATGACCGTCTCGACGACCGCGCCATCCATTTCGATCTAAATAACCCCACACCCTGGCAGCAATATGATGCGGTATTGGAACGCAGTATCAGCTATAACAGCGGATTGTATGCATTACGCCTGTTAAATGCACTCGGTGTGCCGACAGTGAATACCGCGCCCGTAGCCGAGATTTGTGGCGATAAGCTAATGACGAGTGCTGCCCTTGCGCGTGATGGCGTGCCGCAGCCCCACAACGCCACTGCGTTTACACCCGAGGCTGCACTCGAAGCGATTGAAGCATTTGGCTATCCGGTCGTGTTGAAGCCCGTTGTGGGGTCGTGGGGACGACTGCTGGCAAAGGTCAATGATCGCGATGCGGCGGAGGCGGTACTGGAACATAAATCCACGCTTGGCTCGGTGCAACATTCGGTGTTTTACATTCAGGAATACATTGAGAAACCCGGTCGCGATATCCGTGTGATTGTCATTGGTGATCGGGTATTGACTGCCATGTACCGCAAGTCTGACCATTGGATCACGAACACGGCGCGCGGCGGCAAAGGAGAACTATGTCCCATCACGCCTGAGATCGAAGACCTCAGTTTACGCGCGGCACAATCTGTGGGCGGCGGTGTATTGGCAGTGGATCTCGTCGAGCATCCGCAACGCGGCCTCATTGTCAATGAAATCAACCACACAATGGAATTCCACACAATGCAGCCGCTCAGTGGAATTGATATTGCGGGCGAAATTGTCGAGTATACGATGAGCGTTGCTCGGGAGTACGCCTGATGACAACAGTATCCATACTTGGCGGTTCTGGTTATGGAGGCGGGGAATTATTAAGATTATTGTTGGCTCATTCGTACGTGGAAGTGAAGCAGGTAACATCCCGGTCGCATTTGGGCGAGTATGTATATCAAATCCACCCGAACCTGCGCAAGCGGACTCAACTCAAGTTCACCGATCCTGCCGCGCTGGAACCTGTAGATATTTTGTTCCTTGCCCAGCCCCATGGACAGGCACAGCGTCATATCGAAGAATGCGCCAAGCTCGCCTCAAGAATTATTGATTTATCTGCAGATTTTCGATTACGAGACGCGGCGCTTTACGAGCAGTGGTATGGAGAAAAACATGCCGCACCTGAATGGTTGAGCAAATTTGTGTATGGACTCCCCGAACTGCATCGTATTGAAATGGCGACTGCTAATTATGTCAGTGGGGTGGGATGCAATGCTACGGCAAGCAATCTTGCGCTCCTTCCATTGATCAAAGCGGATTTGCTGGATTTATCCTCTCCGATTTTTATTGAGATCAAAGTGGGTTCATCGGAGGGTGGAGCAGAAGGAAATTCTGGTTCGCTTCACGCGGAACGCGCGAACGTGATTCGAACATTCTCTGCGTTTGGTCATCGTCACACAGCTGAAGTGATCCAGGAAATGGGGATCAACGCCGAGTGCATTTCGCTCACTATGACTGCCGTAGATTTAGTACGCGGCGTGCTGGCGACAGCTCACGCAAGAGTGAGACAAGGTGTGGGGACAAAAGACTTGTGGAAGGCATATCGCGCAGTTACAAATGAAAATCCGTTTCTGCGCGTAGTCAAGGAGCAACGCGGGATTTACCGAGTCCCTGAGCCCAAAATAGTAGCCGGCTCGAACTATGCTGACCTAGGGTTTGAGCTAGATGAGAGCAACGGTCATATTGTAGCGATGTGTGCGATTGACAATCTGATGAAAGGTGCATCCGGTTCGGCGGTGCAATGCATGAATCTGATGATGGGTTGGGAGGAAACGTTGGGGTTGGAGTTTATGGGGTTGCATCCGATTTGATATGTCATTGCGAGGGCGCTCTCCCTGGCACCGTGCGGCTTACACCTGCACTGCACCAAACGCAGTGCGGTGCAAGTGAGCCGTACCAGGGCAGGTGTGCTCTTTGCCCGAAGCAATCCCAAGCGATCTGGAGATTGCTCACCTGCACTCGATTTGCTAAGCAAATCGTGCGGCGCAAGTGTCGTCGGGACGCTTCGCGCATCCTCCTCGCAATGACATAAACTGGAGAATAATGACGCAATCAATCACAGTCGTAAAAATTGGCGGCACAGAAGGCGTAGATTTTTCTGCGATCTGTAATGATGCCGTTGAATTATTGAAGCAAAGCAAACAACTTGTCTTTGTACACGGTGGGTCTGCGGAAGCAAATTCACTTAGTGAATCTCTTGGCACGCCGCCCAAGATGATTACATCGCCCTCGGGATATACATCTCGCTATACAGATAGAAAAACATTGGAAATCTTTTTAATGGCGGTGAATGGCAAGGTCAATTCACTGTTGACCGAGCAACTGCAAATGCTGGGAATCAATGCCTTTGGACTTTGTGGACTGGATGGCAAGCTAATGCAAGCCACGCGCAAGGATTCGATCCAGAGCATTGAAAACGGGAAACGAAAGATTATCCGCGATGATTACACGGGCAAGATTGAAAGGATCAACAATGATTTGCTTTTGATGCTATTGAATGCTGGTTATCTGCCTGTGATTGCGCCCGTGGCGGTCAGTGAAAAAGGGGAAGCGCTCAACGTCGATGCGGATCGCGCCGCGGCGATGGTCGCGTCTGCGCTTAAGGCGGAAACGTTGATTCTCTTAACGGCGGTGCCTGGCTTGATGAAAAATTTCCCGGATGAGTCAACGCTCATCCGGCAACTGTCGCAGAGTCAACTTGTGGCGGCGAGTGAAGCGGCACAGGGTCGCATGAAGAAGAAAGTGCTCGGCGCGGAAGAGGCGCTCAAAGGTGGCGTCAGTCGTGTCATCATCGCAGATGGACGAATTCAAAATCCTATTGCAAATGCTTTAGCAGGAAACGGAACAGTGATCCAATGTACAGCCCTATCGTGAACTCACAGGAAATTATTGATATTGAAACAAAACACTCAGCGGGGACCTACGCCAAACAATCGCTGGTGATCGTGCGCGGACAGGGCGCGTCCTTGTTCGACGCAGATGGTGTGGAATATCTGGATTGCGCCTCGGGACATGGCGTTGCCAATCTCGGTCACGCGCACCCAAAAATTGCGGAGGCAATCTATAAACAGGCATCCACGCTCATCACGTTGTTCGAGACGTTCCCGAACGATAAGCGTGCCGAGTTAATGAAGAAGCTCACATCTCTCGTAGATGGGCTTGATAGAGTCTTTCTTTGTAATTCTGGAACGGAATCGGTGGAAGCCGCGTTCAAGTTTGCACGCCTCTCAACGGGGCGAAAAAATATTGTCGCGGCGATGCGAGCATTTCATGGACGGACATATGGCTCACTCTCCGCGACGTTCAATAAAAAGTATCGTGATGGCTTTGAGCCACTCGTGCCAGGGTTCAGCCATGTGCCGTATAACAATATTGAAGCATTAGATAAAGCCGTAACCGATGAGACTGCCGCTGTGATTTTGGAAGTGGTGCAGGGTGAAGGCGGAGTATATCCCTCTAGTGCCGAATATACCCAAGCCGCGCGGCGGATTTGCGATGAGCGCGGCGCTTTGTTGATTGTGGATGAAATCCAGTCTGGGTTTGGGCGTACAGGCAAGATGTTCGCAATTCAGCATTTTGGTGTGACGCCTGACATGCTGAATTGTGCAAAGTCGCTGGCAGGTGGAGTGCCGATGGGGGCAGTATTGATCGGGCATCATGTCAAAAATCTAAC
>DASWEH010000499.1:0-4413 GCA_036394895.1 Anaerolineales bacterium | reverse complement strand
GGAAACGACTCTGCATAACGTACCGGCCATGGCGGCGATTGTTGGCTGGGACAACCCGTCGAGTTATGCCATCCGCGGCGCCTCGATGGACTACGCCACCTGCTGGTCGCAACTCCAAAAGGACGAGTTGGTCTATGGCTCCGACTGGGATCCGGAGCGAGTACATATCGGCGGCATTCCATCGTATGACGGTTATGTCAGAAAAGAATGGCAGTTATCAAAGGAAGATTATTTCAAACTGCACAACCTTGACCCCGACCGCAAGCTGATCTCATATGCCTGTTCGTTTGTCCATTTCGCGCCGAACTATCCAAATGTGGAAGCGCTTGCAAAATTGGTTTCATCCAACTCGCTGGTTGAACCTTCGCAATTGTTGATCCGTCTTCATCCGAGTCATTTTCAAGATAAACCCAAAATCTTTGCTGAAGAACGTGAACGGATCTTCGCCCTCGAAAAGAAATATCCGAACGTGCATGTTGTGAAACCCGTTGCACTGGGCGGCTCGCTCGGCTATTACAGTGGCGAAGACATGGACGAAAAATCGTCTATGATGGCTCACTCGGATGTGTTGGTCACCGTCTACTCGACAATGGTCGTCGAGACGGCTGTCCACGACACGCCAGTTGTCGCCGCGGTGATCGATGTCCCAGGTGGGTGGAATAAGCCAAAGAAATATTCGCTTTCATTAAAGAAAATTGGTAATTGGCCCACCCACAAACGCTTCCGCGCTGCCAAGGCCGGAAGAGTTGCTAACAATGAGAAAGAACTTTGCGAGGTGATCAACCTCTATCTCAAGAACCCCTCCCTCGACGCGGCCGAACGCAGGAAATTCATCGAAGATGAAATCACCTTTACCAATGGGACCTCTGGCAAGAGGACAGCGGAATTTATTTTGAAAGTATTAAATTCCTAATGTCATCGCGAGGAGTAGCGCACTTCGCCACTCCTCGCAATGACAGGTTCGTATTATGATTATGACCAAATCCATGTTCCTTTTCTACTTTTCCATCACCCTCGCTATTTGTTCCAGCGCGCTCTACCACTTTACGGCTAAGAGCACACCATCGAATGTCAACTTCGCAGTTTCGCTTCTGGTGACCTATGCTGTTGCATTTGTGGTTACTTTGCTAGGGTTCTTTTTCTTTCCGGCCCAAAATGGTGTCATCGCTGAAATCAAGCAATTGAATTGGGCAAGCATCGGACTTGCCATCGCCATCGTGGGCATCGAATTCGGATTCCTGCTCACCTACCGTGCAGGTTGGCAACTTGGTATCGCTGCGGTGCTGGTCAATGTGGTCGCCTCACTGATTTTGGTCCCTATGGCGATTTTCGTTTTCAAGGATAAAATTTCGTGGGTAAATATTTTAGGAATTTTGGTTTGTCTGGCTGGGTTAGTCATGCTAAATTGGAAAAGGTAACAGAATTATTTATGACAACGTTAATCCATCACCGCGTAGAGGCAGCACAACACGGTAAAAATCCATATGTGATTTGCCACATGCCCTCAGGCTGGGCTGTTTTAGGAGATAGACAGCTATTGCGTGGATATTGTCTTTTGCTGTCCGATCCTGTGGTGAGTGACTTGAATTCTCTTTCCTTGAAAGAACGCTTGATTTATCTACAAGACATGACCATCATTGGTGATGCACTTTTGGAAGTGACAGGAGCAGCACTCATCAATTATGAAACGTTAGGGAATACTGAGCATGCCTTGCATACCCACATCATTCCACGTTATGCAGACGAACCAGATGAGTTCCGCTCTCGACCCGTATGGTTTTATGACTGGAAAAGCGGCCCAAAATTCGATCCGGAACGCGACAAGGAGCTCATGCAAAAGCTCGCTGACTCCATTCAAAAACGGTTGCATGATCATTTGGAGCCTTAATAATGTTTTCTCGTTTCAAATCGGCTGCCCGTATCCTGCTCAAAGGCGACTCCAAAAAGAAAAAGCGTAATCCCATTCCTGCGATCACGCCTGAGGAGGTTGCGGAGATCAAGCAATTCTTCCCGCGCCAGAAGTTCTTCATCTTCGGTCATGCCCGCTCAGGGACAACGCTCCTCATGCGGCTCGTCCGTTTGCACCCTGAAGTGCATTGCAACTATCAGGCGCATTTTTTCACACGCCAGCCGTTGCTCAAGTCACTGGTGAATACGCCCGAAGCGGAAGAGTGGTTGACGCGCAAATCCAACCGCTGGAATCAGGGACGCGACCTCTCACCCCTCGTCTTGCGGGCGGCCGCAGATTTCATCATGGAACGCGACGCGGTCAAAGAGGGCAAGATGATTGTCGGAGATAAGAGTCCTTCCTCTACGATCCACGGACAAGCTGTCCGCGATATGCACTCAATTTACCCTGATGCCAAACTCGTTTACATCGTCCGCGATGGGCGGGATGTGCTTATTTCAGAACGTTTTCGCAATTTAGTGGAAGAGTCAAAATTCCTGAAAACCGAAGATAAGCGCATCATCGAAGAACTGCGCAAAGACCAGACCCCATTTACAAATGGCACGCGGTCCATCTTTACTGAAACTGTCATTCGTCGTGTGGCAAAGGGATGGGTAACAAATGTACAGGCAACTGAAGAGGAAGGTAAACGATTATTTGGCGATCATTATTGCAGCCTGCGTTATGAGGATCTGCTGGAACGTCCCTTTGAAGAACTCACACGCTTGTGGGAATTTCTGGGCGTGAAGAAAACAGATAGGTCTTTAGAGCAGAAGATCAAAGCCGAAATGGAGTCTAATCCTGATGAGGAGTGGCAAGCCAAAAGGAATGAAGGGATCGCATCCTTCCTACCGAAGGGTCATGCCGGGAATTGGGAACGTCTCTTCACCGCGCGCGACAAATCCCTTTTCAAGGAGGTCGCAGGTGAGATGCTGATTAAGTGGAATTATGAAAAGGATCTAAACTGGTAGGCAAACATGGAAAATTCATTCACAATCCGTCATTATGTCCCTGAAAAAGATTTATCTGAGCTTTCGCATCTACTGACCGAAATCGAATCGATGGACCGCGATGGAGAAGATACATCGGAAGAATATTTGCGCGCCTCTCTGGCATGGCGCAATTATCGCCCCGCGCGGGATGTATGGGTGGCAGAGTCAGAAGGAAAGCTGGTTGGCTATGGTGTCGCGTTTGAACAACCTTCTCAGCAATGCACTCTTTATGTGGTTGTCCATCCATCACAGCGACGAAAAGGACTGGGGAGTCAGTTGCTTGAGTTGACCCTGAACCGGGCTCACGAAGTTGGTTCAAAGAAAATTCTTGTTTATGCCAATGAACATAATAATGCCTCAAACCTGTTCTTAAAACATCACGAGTTTCAGCAGGTTGGTTCCTCGGGATCAATGAAATTAAATTCTCAAGAGAGAATTCCTTCAGCGGAATTTCCTCAAGGATTTACTCTCAAAAAATATTCGGAAGTAAATGATCCCCTCATTTTATTACAAGCTCTGAATATTTGTTATCAAGGCATGTGGGGGCACCAGCACAACGACAACCCAACAGAAGAAGAGCGCAAATCCCCGCGTTTTCTCTACTATTATGATGTTGAGGATATTCTTCTGCTTTTTGATGAGAAGGATGCGATCGTGGGGATTTGTTCGCTAAAGTCACAAGGAAAGCGGGAAGGAAATGGAGAGTTAAGCGATCTGCTCGATGGACCTGGCATTATTCAGGAGTATCGCGAACAAGGCTACCAACGTCCACTCGTTCTTGCGGGAATTCAACATTTGCGCCAAAAAGGGGCACATCCCATCACACTTGAATTTTGGGGCGACAATGAAAATGCGCTGAACATTTACCGCTCACTTGGTTTTGAAATGGTAAACCGATACGTTACCTATCATAAGGAATTGGAATGAAGTTTCTCATTGCAGGTCTTGGCTCCATTGGTCGAAGACATTTTCGCAATTTAATTGCACTCGGAGAGAAAGATGTTATCTTGTTACGCACGCGCAAAGCGACGTTGCCTAATGACGAATTGGCAAGTTATCCTGTTGAAACAGATTTGACAGAAGCACTCCAAAAGCACAAGCCGGATGCGATCATTGTGGCGAATCCAACGTCTATGCATTTGGATATTGCGATTCCTGCTGCGGAAGCAGGTTGTCATATTCTGTTGGAGAAACCTGTTTCTCATTCACTTGAACGACTTGATATTTTACAAAAAGCTGCTGAGAAAAGTGGAAGCAAAATTCTTGTTGGATTCCAGTTTCGTTATCACCCAACTTTAAATAAAGCTCGCGAGTTGATCCAATCGAATGTGCTTGGCAAAATATTAACGGTCCATGCGCATTGGGGCGAGTACCTTCCGCAATGGCATCCCTGGGAGGATTATCGCCAGAGTTACGCGGCACGAGCAGATCTCGGTGGCGGCGTTATCGTCACGCTCACGCATCCATTGGACT
>DASWEH010000498.1:0-15919 GCA_036394895.1 Anaerolineales bacterium | reverse complement strand
CCACTGCCCGTAAACGACTCGATAGCTGGGCAAATGAGTCGACCAAGCCCAAAGCCGAAGATGAACTCCTGGCGTGGATCGAGATAACAAGCCTCAATTGGCGCTATGGAATTGCTGCTGTCTTTGTGATTTTCTTTATTGATATCCTGCCAACATTTCTTATCTCCTTCTCAAAAGGCGAAGTGATCACTTCGGCGTTCCAGCCGACTACTCTTAATTCGACTGACCCTATTTACATCCTGATTGGTGGAGCTGTTTCTTTATTCGGCTCAGTCATTCTAGTCATGTTATTGATTGAACGATTCACACTTCCCATCAGGGTCATCTTGCTTCCAAGAGACTTTGAAACGCAGCTGAAAGGTCGTTCCGGACTTTTGCTCAATGGAAAGTTCCTTGCCTTGACCCTTGCGGTGACTGTGATCGCGGTTCTTTTGATCGCTCCCATCGGCTATCAACATACAGTTCGCGTCCTTTATTCTGAAATCAGTTCGTTTGAGATTTTTCGAGGCTTGCAATTTCAATCTGTGCTTTTTAGTGTGCTTGCTCTTCTCCTTGGGGCGGGCTTTTCCTATTATGTGGCCAAAGCAGTTTCAGATCCTATTTACGATTTGATCAAAACTTTCACCAAGATCGAACAGGGCGATCTGACGCAGCGCGCGACGGTCAGTGGCACAGATGAGCTGGGCATTGTGACCGTGCAGTTTAACCGCATGGTTTCCCGTCTTGAAACTCTGCAAAATTCGCTTGAACAACAGGTGATCGAACGCACCAAACAACTCGCAGCGACGAATGAGGTAGGAAGAGTAGCCGCATCCAGCCTTGATCCGGAGCAACTTTTAGCCAGAGTGATTCCTCTTATTCCTGAACAATTTGGGTATTACTTTGCCGCACTCTATTTGGTGGATCCAAGTGGCAAATGGGCTGAGCTCAAGGAAGCCACTGGTGAAGCCGGCAGGGTGCTTAAGCAAAATCATCATCGCCTGGAAATTGCAGGAAAAAACATGGTTGGCACAGCAATTCGTGACCTGGCCCCACGGATTGCTCAGGTCGCTTCAGAAGAAAAGCAGAGATTTGAAAATCCACTCCTGCCCTACACACGTTCCGAAATTGCGCTCCCATTGATGGTGGGTGATCGGGCACTGGGCGCGCTGGATGTCCAATCCACACGCGAATCGGATTTTGGTCCGCAGGTGATCGAGACAATGCAAAATATGGCTGGACAGGTTGCTATTGCGCTGGAAAATGCCCGTCTCTTCCAGGAAGCTCAACAGATCATTAAAGAAATGCGCGCCGTTCAGCAACAATATTTACTCCAAGGCTGGCAGGGATTATCAGAAGAAAACGAAAAACTTGAATATGGTATCGGCGATGAAGAAGACGAAAATTCCAGCAAGCTCGAAGTCTCCATCAGCCTGCGCGATCAAATTTTGGGCCAGATCATGCTGGAGAGTCAGGCAGAATGGACTCCAGACCAGCAAAGTCTTGTGGATGCAGTCGCAACCCAGGCCGCCATTGCATTGGAAAATGCGCGTCTAGTGAGTGAAAGCCGCCACATCGCTTTACGTGAACGCATGGCGACCGAGATCAACTCAAAGATTTGGTCCTCCGCAACGATCGACGGGGTTCTTCAAACGGTTGTCAAAGAACTGGGTCGGCGGCTGGATGCGTCCAGCGCAACCATAGAACTCAGTATTGACCATACCACCCAGGAGGAAGCATGAGCAATCTTCCTCCTTCACCGCAAACCTACATGGATGAATTTTTCTCCTATGAACAATGGCGGGAACGCTTCCTTCGGGTTGTGCTGAGAGGTTCTTGCCTTCTGGGCTTCATCGCGATCAGTCTTTATCTTTTTAGCCCATCGACAGCACTCTATAAAGTTCTGGCAGTGATGACATATGGAATATTGGTCTTGGTGACATTGTTTACCAAAGTGCCATATCGCCTTAGAGCCAGTGTTTTCCTTTTCCTTTTATACTTTGCAGGTTTCAGTTCACTGGTCGATCATGGCATTGCAGATGCATCTCTTCTCTTTCTGGGCTTCATTGTGATGACCAACCTGCTATTTTCACTTCAGGCCAGTAGCTACTTCTCCATTGGATTGACATTTTTAACAATTGTGCTCTTTGGCTGGTCAAGCGCGACCTTGGCAGACTCAGCCAGATTAACGGCGATTCTTTTGGTGGTTGCCACAATTATTACAATTGGGCTGCACACCTTTCAGGAAGAATTTACGAAGACACAGGCTACCGCTCGCCAAACGTTGGATACTCTGCGGAATGAACGCTTAACATTGGAACAACGGGTAGAAGAACGAACAGCCGGGCTAGCTCGCAAAACGGAGCAACTCCGCGCAACATCCTATATCGCGCGTAAGACAGCCGAAGTGCAGGACTTAGCTTCTCTTTTAAGTACAGTAGCAAGATTAGTCACTGATCAATTCGGGTTTTACCACACAGGTGTTTTCCTACTCAATGAGCCCGGCGATCATGTGACGTTACAGGCCGCATCATCTGATGGTGGTAAAAGAATGATCGAAAGGGGGCACTCCTTGTCCGTTGGAACGCAGGGCATTGTAGGATATGTGGCTGCCCAGAAGAAACCCCGCATCGCGCTGGATGTGGGAGAGGATGCGATTTTCTTCAACAACCCCGATCTGCCAATGACGCGTTCCGAGGTAGCCCTGCCATTGTTGATCCGAAATAAGGTTCTTGGTGTCCTGGATATTCAATCTGACAAGCCGCAGGCATTCGGTTCTGAGGATATCGATGTCCTGCAAACTCTTTCCGATCAGATTGCGATCGCCATCGAGAACGCTCGTTTGTTAGATGAAACGCAGGCCGCGATTATACAGCTTGAAGCGCTGACAAGTCGCCGGACACGCGAAGTATGGAGCCAAAAACTTCTCGACAGCAACCGCGTCTTCACTTACACTCCTTTGGGATTGCGTGCTGAAAAGTTATCCCAAACCAACGAAAACACGATCAGTGCTTCTATTCTCCTGCGCGGTCAAAAAATTGGAAATATTTCGATTGCCAAAAAAGGTGAAGGAAAATGGAGTAAATTGGATGAGAGTTTGCTGGATGAGGTCGCCAGCCAGGTGGGTCTAGCTGTTGATAATATCCGTCTGCTGGAAGACGCAACCCAACGCGCCAAGCAGGAAGAAACGATTGGAAAGCTTGCATCCCGTTTTAGTCAATCACTTGATTTGGATACACTGCTTCAGACTGCCGCTCGGGAACTGGGACAGGTCCCTGATGTTTCTGAGGTTTCGGTTTTCATCGGCGAGTTATCCGAAGAGACATCCAAAAAGCCGCTCTCGAAACGAGCAATAAGCTAATGGGTTTTAGATCAAACAATATGCCATCGAATGAACTACACTCCAACACCTTAAACATAATTCCAGTCTGGCTGAAGGGGCGAAAAAGCATCTGGGTCTTTAGCATGGCAGTATACGCGATCCTGTATTCAGCCTGGATTTACTTTAAGTGGACAGATCCGGCTTACGAACAACTGATTGCAAATCTGGGTTATCTTCCGCTTAGCTTCTTTTCTGCTATCAGCGCTATATATGCTGCAAATCAAAATCAAATTGATCAACGCACTCGCCGTGCCTGGCAGTTCATTGCGCTCGGTCTCATTTTTTCTGTCATCGGAGATATTATCTATCTGGTTTTGGAGCTTAGCACAGGCATTAGCTTCCCAGATGTCCCTGATTTCTTTTACTTGGCATTTTATCCATTAGTATTTATAGGTCTGATAACAATCCCAACCTATCTCTCTGACCCAGCGCAAAAGAAGACATGGAAACTTGACCTCGCGATCATCATCACAGGCTTCACTACTATTCTTTGGTATTTCATTATTGCGCCGACTGCTGCTTCGGGCGGTGAATGGTGGTTCGCACGTTTTGTCGCAGGTGCCTATCCGGCAATGGACATGATACTTCTGGCAAGCATTGCAAGCCTACTTTTTCGCAGGAGTGAGATCAACACTCGCAGATCTTTATATATTCTGGGATTAGGATTACTGAGTTATGTAATTGCTGATATTGCCTACGCATGGCTCGTATTGCATAATGCATATTACTCAGGCGCTTTAGTGGATATCATCTGGACAATCAGTTATTTCATCATTGGATTGGCGGCATTGCGACAGGCCACTCCTTACCTGGAGGATCACCAAACAAATAAGGCGTGGCAAACCAGTTGGCGATCATCCATACTGCCATTTCTAATAGTATTGGCAAACGTAATCGTATTGTTGTATTCCGTCCGTAGTGGACAGGGGACAGGATTAGAGAAAATTGGCCTTTGGACTGGCACTATCCTCACTGTATTGTTGGTAATAATAAGGCAAGTCATTACAATACGTGAGAATTCGCGACTTGTGTATGAGCTAAGCCTTGCATCTGACCAATTAAGAACGAACGCCCAAATCCTTGAAAAACGTGTCTATCAACGAACGCGTGAATTGGAAAGCCAAACAAACAGATTGCGCCTTACCGCCCAAATTGCCCGCGATGCTGCTTCTGTAAGAGATGTGAATAGCCTGCTAAATCAAGCCACGGCCCTTATTCTTGAGCGCTTCAACCTTTATCACACCGCTATCTTTTTGCTGGATTCACAAAGAGAATATGTAGTATTAACAGCCTCCCCCACGGAAGCAGGGCGACAGATGATAGCAGAAAACTATAAACTGTCTGTAGGTGCACAGGATGTTATCGCAGAAGTTGCTGCAACTGGGGAAGCCGTAACTGTGCTTGCGAATACTCACATTCATCACCCTCTCCTCCCGAATACACGTTCTGAAATGGCACTGCCGCTCAAGGTAGAAGCCAATCTGATAGGCGTGCTTGATGTGCAAAGCGACAAGCCTCAGGCATTTACTCAGGATGACGTAGCTATCATGCAGATCCTGGCTGATCAATTGGCAACAGCCATCGAACGCACTCTTCTTCTGGATCGCGTTGAACAGAATCTACGTGAACTCGAACAGGCATACGGTCAATTCACGCGGGAAAGCTGGAGAACATTCGAAGATCGGACGCTAGGATCGACAGGTTATCGTTTTGACAATGTTCGTATTCAGCCAATTAAAGAAATTCCCATACACGGTAATGAGGCTATTCGAACGGGAAAATCAGTATTCTATAACAATGCTATGAAGCCCTCCGAGAAAAGCCTGATCGCGATACCCATCAATTTGCGCGGGAAAACAATTGGAGTGGTGACCGTTCAACTAAAAGAAGGCTATAGCCAGACAACCATATCCACGCTTGAGGCAGCCATCGAGCGCTTGGCCGCATCGCTTGAAAGCGCCCGCCTTTATGAAGAAGCGCGTATGCGTGCAGATCGCGAACTATCGATTTCACGGGTTACGACGGCGATTAGTGCATCCACAGAATATGAACAGATTCTGCAAACAACAGTCAGAGAGATCGGCAACTTGTTAAATGACACTGAAGTTGCCATTCAAATTCTCGAGGACCCTACAGGTATCAAGCGCATGGAACGGAGAGAGCAATAAGATGCAAAACGCTTTTCGCAAATTCTTTGCTTCTCCGGTCTTCCCGGAAGATGAAGACAAAACACGATCCGCGGCAATTCTGAACATTATCGGTTGGAGCACCATGTTCATTGTGGTGATCCTGCTTATAATCCGCATTATTCAGGGTCGGGATGTCAACATGGTCGAAGTCAATTTAGTGTTGACTCTCACACTGATCGCCATTGCGTTGATGCTCTTCTTATCGCGACAAGGATATATCAAGACGGCCGGGCTTCTCCTGGTCACTACAGTTTGGATGGGACTTTCTTATCTGACGTGGGTTGCTGATGGCATTCGGGATGTTGCATTTTTTGGATATTCCATTCCAATCTTAATGGCAGGTCTGCTTCTTGGCTGGCAGGGAGCGCTCAGTTTCACCGTGTTAAGCATTTTTTCTGGCTGGGCGCTGGCATATGCAGAAACATATCAACTCTTCTTCCCTACTCTGGATGAACCGCTCAACTTTGCCCGTGATATGACTGGCGTCTTCGCACTAGTTGGATTAATCATCTATCTAACGATTACCAGCCTTCGGAGTGCATTAAATAAATCTCGATCGATTGCACAGGAACTATCTCTTTCCAATGAGGAACTCAATGAACTGAGAGTTGATCTCGAAAAACGAGTCGAGGAAAGAACCTCTGAGCTGCAGAAACGCGCCACGCAACTGGAGGCAGTTTCAAGTGTCGCGCGAACGATCGCGTCTGTTCAGGAAATAGACGCACTTCTTCCCGATATCACGAGATTGGTCAGCCAGCAATTTGGTTTTTATCACGTTGGAATCTTCCTCTTGGATCAGCAGCGCAGAAACGCGGTCCTAAGCGCGGCTAATAGCCCGGGAGGACTTCGGATGCTTGATCGCCAGCACCGTTTGCCGTTGGATTCGCACAGCATTGTTGGATACTCAGTCTCGCACGGCGAGCCCCGCCTCGTTCATGATGTTGGGACGGATTCTGTTTATTTCAACAACTCAGATCTGCCAGATACGCGTTCTGAAATGGCTATCCCCCTCCGGGTAGCTGGACAAGTGATAGGGGCACTGGACGTGCAAAGCACGGAAACCAACGCATTCTCTCAAGAAGATATTAATGTGCTTGCCACTCTGGCAGATCAGATTGCGATCGCCATTGAAAACGCCCGCCTATTTGGGGAAGCCAGAAAAGCCCTGAACGAATCACAAGCCATGTTCAATAAGTACACACAACAGGAATGGAGCAATTTTGCGCGACAAGTGAGACCCAACGGATTTATTTTCGATGGAAAACAGGTGCTTCCCTTGGATCACAATTTGAGGCGTGAACCCATCAAACCAGCCACCGTTCAAACGGGTAGTCTTTCCCTTGAAAAAGCATCTGCGATGATTTCCATTCCCATCCGATTTCGCGGTCAAGCCATTGGTGTGTTGGATGTACGCTCGAAAAACGGTCAACGGTTCTGGAAACAAGATGAAATCGCCATGCTCGAAGCTGCTGCAGAACGTGCTGCTCTCGCTCTGGAAAATGCCCGTCTGGTGGAAAGCGCTCAGCGGCGTGCTGCCCGTGAACGCGCCATCGGAGATATCTCAACCAGAATTGGCGCGCTCAGCAATTTAGAGTCTATTATGCAAACAGCAGTCGAGGAATTGGGACGTAAGATTGGCGGCGCGACAGAGGTCACTCTCGAAATCAGCAGTGATGATGGAGAGAACAACAGGTAATTTCATGTTCAAACAAGTAGGCACTTTTTTTAAGCCCCCGGTCTTCCCTGAAGATGAGGATAAGACTCGCAAAGCCAAATATGCCAATGCGATTGCTCTTGCATTTTTGGGAGTAATTATCTTTTATGAAGGTCCCGTAAGAATTTTTCTGGCCTATACAGGGTTTTCCGTTATAGACTTGATAGTGATTGGAATAGCCATTATTTGCGGCACGGGCGTGGTGCTGTTGAGAAAAGGATTTGTCAAACTTACATCTATCGTACTGGTCGTGATTATCTGGGTTGCATCAAACAGCATTGCAGCCAGCGGCTTTGGCGTAAAAGATGCTTCCTACATGCTGAACTTTGCAATTATTCTCATGGCTGGCTTATTGCTGGGCTGGCAAGCATCGCTTGTTACGACAATGATCAGCATTTTTTCAGGGCTTGGGTTGGCGTATGCGGAAGCGAATGGGCTGATCAGCATTGCACCTTATCCTGTTATATCGTTTGCTCGAGATATGGCATTCACATTTGGCTTGAATGCTGTTCTTATCTATTTGCTTATAAACGGTTTAGAAAACGCATTAAAAAAATCCAAAGCCAATTTGGACGAACTGGCAACGGCAAATGTCAGCCTAAATTTCACGCAGACCGAGTTAAAAAATCGTTCTGAAGAGTTGCTGGTTGCAAATAAACAATTGGGAAACAGCACGAAAAAACTTCGTGCGGTTGCTGAAGTGACCAGCACGGCAGCTGCGTTAAGGAATTTTGAAAGTCTCATTTCATTGACGACAAGCATTATTAGCGATCAATTGGGGTATTACCACGTCGCGATCTTCTTGCTGGATGAAAACAGACAATACGCGATCCTTCGTTCTGCCAATACAGAGGCAGGCTCAAAAATGTTGGCGCGAGGATTTCGAGTACCTGTAGGTCAATTGGGAATCGTCAGTTCTGTGGCACAAACGGGTCAACCACGTATTGCTCTTAATACGGTCGAAAATAAAATATTTTTTGATAACCCTGATCTCGCAGGAAGCCAATCAGAGCTTGCCTTACCCCTCAAGTCTGGAGATGAGATCATAGGAGTATTGGATATCCAATCGATCCGACTAGACGACTTTACAGAGGAAGATGTCTCCATCTTATCCATTCTTGCCGACCAAGTCGCGATTGCTCTTCAGAATGCACTACTCTTTGATGAATCGCAGAGAGCTTTGCGGGAAGCAAATGTTGAGTCATTGCAAGCCTCCAGAAGAGCCTGGCAGGATTACACGAAAACCGTTCAGGCAAGAGGTTATCGATATGACGGCATCAAATCTGAGCCTTTGAAAGAAGCGCAGTCATCAAGGGCTGAGAATGATTCCTTGTTGATCCCAGTTCAATTACGCGGACAAACCATTGGACGCTTGAAATTAAGCGCATCTGATCCCTCCCGCCAGTGGACGGACGATGAACTCATCATGATATCCGCAACTGCTGAACGGGTCGCGCTGGCGTTGGAGGGAGCTCGCCTGCTCGATGAAGCACAAAAACGTGCCACACGCGAAGCCTTCCTTTCTGAGGTTGCCGCAAAACTGAGCACCTCCTTCCAGTTGGATTCCATTCTGCGCGACACAGTACAAGAACTTGGAGACACATTGAAGAATTCAACGGTTACTTTCCAACTGGTCAATCCCTCCGTACCTCCCGTGTCGCCTGAGCTACAGAGATCAAATGGTGCCAAACCGGAGTAAGTCATGATATTGAACGATAACCAAGAAACAAATCAAAATCCTGTCAACTGGTTTGCGCGCCTTTGGGGATTCCTGGTCAATCCGCATCCTTCGGTTCAGGAATTTGGAGAAAAAAGGCAAGCGCAGCTTTTAGCGATCATAACGCTTATCCTTACCGTCGCTTACATATTGGCGATGATTTCACGACCAAACTCGTATAGTGAGTTCGTTGCCCTCATTCTATTCACTGCGATTGCCTATGGATTAAGCAGAACACGTTATTACGAAATTGGGACCTATTTCTTCTGTTTTGGCTTTACAGCATTCGCGTACATTACTCTTTATCTTGGAACTGCGAGCAACTATACATCTGCGATCACCACAACGGTTCACATTTCTCTGGTTGTTGCCAGTATCCTCCTTTCCTTCCGAAGCTTGGCGGCCCTGATATTATTCGTAGGCATTGCGTCAGCTACAGCTCCACAGTATTCGCATGTGCCCATCGCAATCAACACTGATTTCTTACGTGATATGGGAGTCACTGTATTCATGGGCTTTATCCTTCTGGGAGCAAATTTATTTCGTACCTTGGTCGAAAGAGAACGCCTAAAAGAGATGAATCAGGCTAACCGAGCCCTAGAAGACCTAAATACGACACTTGAACAACGGGTGAACGAACGCACTGAAGAAATCGAAATCGTTAATCAACAAACTATCCGTCGTGCTGCTCAACTTAAGGCAGTTACCGAACTTTCAGAATCAATTGCACAGCTTCAAGATCTGAACGAAATTTTCCCTGCCACAACAAGGTTGATCAGTGAACGTTTTGGTTTCTATCATGTAGGCATCTTTCTCGTGGATCAAAACCGTGAATTTGCAATCCTTCAAGCCGCCAATAGTGCCGGTGGAAAACGAATGCTGGAACGGAATCACCGCTTGAGGCTGGGGGTTGGTGTGGTCGGCTTTTCTGCGCAAACGGGACAACCCCGCATCGCTTTAGATGTGGGGACGGATGCCGTTTTCTTTAATAACCCTGACCTGCCGGACACTCGCTCCGAAGCTGCTCTGCCCATGAAAGTGAGAACAGAAACGATCGGAGTGCTGGACGTTCAAAGCACGGAAGCCGGTGCCTTCTCAAGTGAAGACCTACAAGTTTTAACGGCCCTTGCCAATCAGGTATCCATCGCTTTGGAAAATGCCAAACTGTTGACCGAAGCTCGTGCGGCCCTCATGCAAGTGCAAGAAGTCTATAACGAATTCACACGTGCGGAATGGAGTCGGACCATTGCGCAGACGGAACAGCCAGGTTTCCGTTATCAAACCGGGCGCATCGAGATGCTGGAGAAAGCCTTACAGAATTCTGAGGTCGTCTCAGCGATGCAGAGCGGTGAGATAATGTCAAACCAGAACAATGGGTCAAAGCAGAAACGGGCTGCCGTCGCGGTTCCCGTCAAATTGAGAGGCGAAGTCATCGGCATTTTGCACATCGAATCTCATGACCCACTTAAGCAATGGCAAGCTGATGAAGTCAGTCTGGTACAGGCGGTCGCAGAACGGGCCGCGTTCGCAATGGAAAACGCACGCTTGTTCCAAGATGCGCGCCGACGTGCGGCAAAGGAACGCCTGATTTCGGAAGCAACGGCTCATATCAGCGGAGCTCTTAACATCGAAAATATTTTGCAATCCACAGCCGAGGAACTGGAACGCGTTCTGGGCGGTTCTGAAATCTTAATTCAATTCCAGAGCAAGGAGCAATCGTGATTTTGGAACAGAATTCACTCACCACTGGATCACAGCCGAAGCCACACAACGTCTGGTGGTTGTGGATCAGTGCGATTGCGGCTTTACTCTTTGCAGGTTCTGAGTTCATTGAACTCTGGGTAAGTGGCAGTCGTCAATTCTGGGCCGTGATGCCAGTTTTCCTTGCTGTACCGATTGCCTACTGGCTAATGAGAACAGGAAGGCAAGTTGCCGCGAGTATTACATTCATAACAGCCATTGGGCTTCAATCTATTTTTACACCGCTTGTACAAAGCGGATTGGGTCTGCCAAACTCCATCACATCTTTAGCGTTGATTGGTGGCATTTGCCTCACGACAATGCCAAACAAATATATTGGACGAGTTCTCACAGCCAGTTTGATTGTTTCATTTGTAGCGATTTTAATTGATCTTTTTGGCAATCCTAGTCGCCCAGTCGCTGAACTCAGCCAGGGCCGCTGGATCTTCTCGTTCGTGATACTGGCGATATTTGTTATTTTCTTTGCCAGAGAATTTCCATCTCTAAGCCTACGCGCCAAGATCGTAGCCGGTATTATTGGCACAGGCGGGGTCGCCTTATCTGTTCTGGTTGTCTTTGCGCTTTACCAAACTCGACAAATGACAAGCACCCTTTCCCAGCGACTTGATACAAGTGTAAATCAACTAGCAGAGGAACAATTAATAAACAGCGCGTTCACACAGGCAAATCAGGCAAATCAGGTATTTAAAGATATTGCAGAGGAAGTTGTTATCTTATCTCAACATTGGGTTTCCTTGCAAAGCCATGATGCAGTTCTCAATCAGGGTACGTATTGGGACGCCAGTACTAATATCGCGCAACTCGATACGGGTCAATACGGTAATTCTGCCAATGAGGCATCTTCAGTATTTGTTCCTGCCGGAGTCCAGCTCGAAAAATCTGTCATTGCGGATTTGAACACATCTGCTTATCTTGACTTTTATGTCCCCGAAGTTTTAAAAACACATCCTTCTCTGCTTGCATTGTATACCATCGATATAAGAGGAGTCATTCGCTATTATCCTAATATCAGTTTGGCATCCATCCTTCCACCCGACTTTGATGCCACCCAACGATCCTATTTCGTGATTTCATCGCCATTATATAACCCTAAGCATACAACGCGCTGGACGATTCCTTATATTGACGCAGCAGGCGGCGGACTTGTCGTAACCGCTGCCTCCCCTGTTTATAAAAACAATCGATTTGTCGGTGTTGTAGCCGCTGACATGAAATTGGGTGAGATCGCCAAACAGATAAGCCTCCTCAAAATTGGGAAAACAGGGTACGCATTCATGCTCGACGACGCAGGGCGTATCCTGTCCATGCCATCTGCGGGATTTGACATGTTTGGAATCCGCCCGCAGGATATGAACAGCGAGGATTTCTTCAAACAAACGATTCTGGGTGTGGGCACGGACCAACTCCAAGCGGTGACAAAGCGCATGACTTCTGGTGGAAATGGTCTTTTGACTGTTGATGTCAATGGCGTTGATACGTATATTTCCTTTTATCCTGTAAAAGCCAATGGATATAGCATTGCACTAGTTGTGCCAGTTTCGGAATTACAAGGCGCGATCATTTCAGCCAATAACCAGACACAACAACAGTTCCGAGCTGCATCGCAAGCAGCTGCAATTCTCTTGATTGTTCTTTTGGTAGTCTCAGTTATGATAAGTTTTGGGGTGGGAAGGATCATCGCGGCTCCGATACAACGCCTTACGGACGTCGCGAGTCAGGTTTCGGCAGGAGATCTGAACACTCAGGCAACTGTCGAAACCAGCGATGAAATTGGCACGTTGGCACATGCATTCAACACGATGACGTTACGTCTTCGGGAAACACTGGATGGTTTGGAACAGATGGTGGAGCGGCGCACGACTGAACTTCGCTCAGCCAATGAAAGAAATGAAAGACGTGCAAAGCAATTTGAATCCATTGCTCATATTGCACGCACCATAAGTTCCACGCGTGATCTCGATGTTTTGCTTTCCCAAATTACCAGCGCGATTAACCGTGAGTTTGGTTTTTACCATATTGGAATTTTCCTCTTGGATGCTTCAAAGGAATATGCAATCCTGAGCGCAGCAAATAGTGAAGGGGGGAAGATCATGCTGGAGCGTGGTCACAGACTAAAGGTGGCTGAGACAGGATTGGTTGGATATGTAACTGGCACAGGGAAGCCTCGCATCGCATTGGATATTGGAACGGACGCGATCTTCTTCAACAATCCAGATTTGCCCCAGACTCGTTCTGAGGTTACCCTTCCCTTACGCGTCGGAGAAGAAATCATTGGTGCGCTGGATGTTCAAAGCACTGAACAAAATGCCTTTTCATCCGAGGATATTAATATTCTCTCCACCCTAGCGGATCAAGTAAGCATTGCCATTCAAAACGCCCAGCAATTCGAACAGACCCGCCAGGCATTAAGCGAATCCGAGGTTCTCTCACGACAATTCATCCAAAGTGGCTGGCAGCAATTTACGAAACATAGAAACCTGATTGGCATCCGCCACACGGGCACGCGAACCTCTCTGCTGTACAAGAAAAACGGTAAGAATGAAGATCGCCCTGATGAATCAATGTCCAAAATCAAAGCGCGTGGCACCTCTTTATCCTTGCCTATCAAATTACGCGGCGAGGTAATTGGCTCTGTGGATGTTCATGCACCTGACAACCGTCCCTGGGACCAAGATGAATTGGACATTGTCACAGCCATTATCGAACGTGCCGCGATTGCGATGGAAAATGCTCGTTTACTCGCAGAAAGCCAAAAGCGCGCGGCCAAGGAACGCACGATTGGTGAAATTGCATCAAAGATTAGTGTGCAAAGCGATATCAATGAATTGCTAAAAACGGCTGCGCAAGAGCTAGGTCGCACTTTACCAGGCGCAGAAATTGCGATCCAGTTCAATAAGGATACCGAATGATCCGAAGATTGTTTAGTCCGCCCATCTTCGAACAAGAAGAAAAGAATTTCCGCGCGAAATTTATCAATGGATTCGCGTGGAGTGTGATAGCGTTATTGCTGCTTGCCTTGATCCCTCAGCTTGCAAACCCAAAAAACTTTACGATTGCGGTGTTCTCAAGCTTAATTGTGGTCATGGCTATTGCGCTTTATTTACTCCATAGAGGAAATGTAGATGCGAGCGGCATCATCATTATTGTGCTTGGCTGGCTGGGCGTCAGCGTACAAGCATTTACAGCCGATGGAGTGAAGGATGTTATTGTGGTTGCCTTCCTGGCGCTCGGCTTGTTGGCAAGCATTATTGTCAATTGGCGCGCAGGGGGCATCGTTATTCTGAGTAGTATTGGCGTGATCTGGGTCCTTGCGCTATTACAAGTTAATGGTGTTTTCACGCCCAGTTCACAAACCCCAATTGCATTTGCCCGAGATCTTTCATTTGTCTTCATCGCAGTGACCGTGCTGGTCTATTTCAGCACCACCAGCATGCAGAATGCAATTCGCCGGGCGACGATGAGCGAGAAAGATTTGGTGCAAACAAATCAGGATTTGCAAGACCTCAATCAAAGCCTCGAAGATCGTGTTGCGATCCGGACCGCTGAATTGGAAACGGCGAACCAGCGCAACGAGCGCCGGGCCCGGCAGTTCGAAGCGATTGCTCAAGTGGCGCGCGCCACGACTTCGATCCAGGATGAAGACACACTCCTATTTCGACTCGCACAGGTGATCAGTGAGCAATTTGGTTTCTATCATGTTGGCATCTTTCTGTTGGACGATCAACTGGAAAACGCTATCCTGCGCGCCTCCAATAGTGAGGGCGGAAGAAGGATGCTGGCACGCAAGCACAGTCTCAAAGTTGGTCAAATAGGGATTGTCGGTCATGTTGCCTCCTCAGGAAATCCACGTATTGCCCTGGACGTGAAGGAGGATGCAGCATTCAAAGACAATCCTGACCTCTCCGGAACTCGCTCCGAATTGGCTCTGCCTCTCAAAGATGCTGGTCAGATCATTGGTGTATTGGATGTGCAAAGCACAGAATCAAATGCATTCTTGCCTGAAGATACAGAGACTCTCTACACGCTTGCCGATCAGGTCGCGATTGCCATTCAAAATGCACGTTCTCATGAGGCCACTCATCGATTGCTGGAAGAGGCACAAAGAACATCCGAGTCCTATATCAAGGAAGCCTGGCGTCTGATACAGTCACAGGAAAAAAGCGTTGGATATATCCTTTCAGAAAATACTCTTAAACCCCTTGAAAAACTTATTGATTACCCACATATCAACAAGGTCATCTCGCAAGGAGAATCATTCGTAGAGAATAGCGAAACTGGCACTCTTGCTGTTCCCATCCACCTGCGAGGCGAAGTGGTAGGTGTTTTAGATATCCGTGTGCCGAAGGGCCATGACTGGGATCCGGATGAAGTGGATATCGCCAGGGCAGTTGCTGACCGCCTGTCGCTCGCATTGGAGTCAGCGACGCTCTTGCGAACGACGCAACGCCGCGCAGAGATTGAACGTCTCACAGCAGATATCTCTGGCAAGATTGGCGCATCGGTCAATATGCGCAACGTCTTGCAGACTGCGGTTGAAGAACTGGGTCGAGTCCTGCCAGGTTCAGAAGTTGTGATCCAGTTTCAAAGCGGGAAGGGTAACGGTTCCAAGTAGCCGGAGTATATGACTATGTCGAATTCATTCTTGAAATACTTTGCGGCTCCAAACTTCACTGACGACGAGGAAAAAACGCGTTCTGCGTCATACCTCAATGTGATCGTCTTGAGTAGTATTCCGATTCTCTTACTCTTTATGATCGTTCGTACAGTTACTGGCGCCAAACCCTTTGGCACTGATAACTTAATCTTGGCAGCGATCATCATTATCCTTGTCATCGTTTGGTTTTTGATGAAGGCAGGGAGAGTACGGCTTGCAGCATACCTATATGTATCAACAATCTGGCTTGCGAGCACAATGCTTGCACTGAGTGGAAGTGGCGTTAGAGGGACAGCATTCACCAGTTACTTTGTAGTCATGCTCATGGCTGGATTGTTGCTGGGATGGAAACCCGCTATCGGATTTACTATCCTCAGCGTAGCTTCCGGATTCGGACTGGCATATGCAGAAAATATTGGAATCATTAATTATGTGCTAGGTCCCGCAGTTGGAGTGACAATCGAAGGCACAGTCTTATTTATTTTCGGCTCAATATTTCTTTATCTGATTATCAGCAGCCTGC
>DASWEH010000497.1:0-6014 GCA_036394895.1 Anaerolineales bacterium | reverse complement strand
GAAAATTCTTCAAACCTGCGTTTATTACAAATAGAGACTAGTCGCTTGAATTTTCCATCGGCCTTTGTCGCCAGATTAGCTCAGCCTACGAAAAGCAAGAGCCTGGCTTTGGATTGCCTGGAGGAGTTGCCCTGCTTTGATTAGCCAATATTGTCACATTTTTTGTAACGATTTGTGTGACCAAAAGTAGGAAGCAATTTGCTAAAGTATGGTCACAGAGAACCAATTCGGGTTTCTGAAAAGATCGAAGCGGAATTGGAGAGGCCATGAAAAAGTTATCCGTACTAATGATTGCTCTGGTGTTCTTGATCCCACTGGCTCGGACAGCGTTCGCGGCACCTGCCAGGAAAGCGCCATCTCAAGTGATGACAAATGTGACGCGCTTACCGATCAAGGGCACGATACAGTCAAATGAAACCTATGTGACGGTCTTCCCGACAATGTCCGTGACCGCGAGCGGAACTGGGGACGCCACCCAGCTTGGCAAATTTACGCTTCGCTATCACACGGAAATTAGTCTTCTGGATCTGTCGCTCATCGAATCTGCACAATTGATGGGAGCGAATGGAAACAGTCTCAATGCGGAAGCCGTGGGGCAGGCTTCCGAAAATAGGACGCCGAACATGCTGAATCTGGTTGAGATTTACACGATCACCGGCGGCACAGGACAGTTCAATGGCGCCAGCGGAACCATCACACTGAATCGTTTGGTGAGCCTCACCACAGGCGCTACCTACAGCACATTCGAAGGATATATCTTAATTCCCTAGCAGTGTAGGTTCACAATAAAAATAGAAGGGGAAATCTTATGATAGTGGTCGGACGATCCGACCACTATCTCATTAAAGCTGACATCATACAAGAAGATTTCTAATAAGAATCTTCGCTTGATTATCGAACCTTCCCTAAATCCGCGTGCGGGTGGTAATATCCTATAACCTAGTATATTCTTTCGCTTCTGCGTGAGGAGATGAGTCTCCTGGGATGGTACTAGAGTAGGGAATGTTAGCGGAACAACTACCCAGCGAACGCGGTTAAATCTATAAACCTTCAGAACACCATGGCGCAAATCTTCATTAGTTATTCACGCAAGGATATTGGCTTCGTCCGCAAGCTTGCCGGGGATCTGGAAAAGGCTGGCTACGATGTCTGGTGGGATCTCACCGACCTGCGCGGCGGCGATGACTGGCCGCGCGTGATTCCGGCTGCCATAGAGTCAAGTCAGTTTGTGATCGTGGTGCTTTCGCCCAATTCCATTGTATCTGACTGGGTGGAGAAGGAATACATGCAGGCATTATCTTTGCGTAAGAAGATCATCCCGATCATGCTTACGCAATCCAAAGTGCCTTTCCCGTTAAACACAATCAATTATATTGACTTTACCGGCGAGGATTATGCCGCCAGCCTGAACAGTCTGTTGACCACATTAGGATACTCGGGCGAAATGCCTGTCGTGCCGGCGTTAACATTACCCATGTTGCTGCGCAAGTATGCTTTTCCCATCATGATTGGCATCCTCCTTCTGCTTGCATTTATCTCTAGTTTTCTTTTCGCACCGCCTGTTCCTCCAACTCCAACTGCTACGCAGACGCCCACCGTTACTTTGCCAACCAGCACTACTATTGTTGTGTTCACGCCAGAGCCCGACACACCAACTGCTACGCAAAGCCCCACCGCTTCGCAGAGTGCGACAGTAACATTATCACCCACTCTAACACTGACCTCGACCCAAGCCCCGACGTTCACGCCTTCGCCTACAAATAAACCCTTCAACCGACTAGGACTGTGTGTCAAATCCGATTACGCAAATTCGATCAATGTGCGCTCGGGTCCGGGCACCATCTACGCTCCGCTGGGGGAGCCGTTGTCAGTGGATACCTGTCTTTTTTTCAGCGCGCGCAATGAAGAATCGACCTGGCTCCAGATCGCGCCGAATCAGCCAGATGCATTGCTCCGACAATACGAAGGCGGCTGGATCTTCCGGGAACTGCTTGGGCTAGGAACAACCCGTCCGATTGACCTGCCTGCGGTCACGTTGACTCCGACTCCTGTGCCCTCTGAGACTCCCAGCATCACACCGACATTTACGCGTACTCCAACGGAAACTTCCACGCCGAGCGAAACGCCATCACCCACTGAGACAGAAACTCCAACTGAAACGCCTGCTCCTTAGTGGAGCAAATAGACAAGTAAACAGGTACACACGGAGATCCGTTCAGGAACGTGTTTACTTGCGTACATGTATACCTGTATACTTCACAACCGCGCGCTCAGTCCAAAGTCAGACGGAAGAAGCGAGTACATGTGCGCGTCATAAATGGATCTGCCGATCACCATCCGATTCAATAATATTCCTTCATCGTGCGCACCGATCTTTTCCGCCACGCGCAGGCTAGCCCGATTTTCAAGAGCAATCACGATTTCCACGCGGATCAATCCCAGGTTTTCAAATGCAAAGCGTGCAACAAGTTTCGTGGCACGTCCTGCAATCCCCTGTCCATGATAGGAGGTTCGTACCCAGTAACCCAAATTGCAAAAATGGTAAATGGGATGCAAACTGCTCAACGTGCACGCGCCGAGGATCTCGTCACCGCGCGTAATGGCAAACGCATAAAATGTACCCTCCTCCCAACGCGCCCGCGCAATAGTGATGTATTCCCGGGCAGTCAACTCATTATAGCTATCCGTTGCCCACGACATCCATGGTTTAAGCTCTCTCAAGGATTCTTTGACAGCACAATACAAGCCGGTGGAATCGCTCAGCCGAAAAGGACGAAGGAGGAGTTCTTCCTCGATCAACTGGATGGAAGCAAACATCTTGCTCATCGACTACGGAGTACTGAGTAAGCAGGAGAACCTACGGTTGATACTGGCTATGGGTTGCTGAGAAACGTTCAATAATTTGAAGGAACGGTAAATAAAAACACGGAGACGATTGCCTCCGTGATCTGTTTCGAAACGTTAGGTTGATATATATTCCCGCAAACTATGTTCCACCGCATAGGCTGCCGCTTCTGCCCGGTTGTTCACACCTAGTTTCGATAGTATGCTCGAAACATAATTTCGCACTGTGCCTTCGCCCAGAAACAACTGCTTGGCAATTTCGCGATTTGTCTTGCCTTCAGAGACCAATAACAGTACATGTTTCTCCTGCTGGCTCAAATGCTGGAACGCCGAAGCCTCTTCTTCTTTCACCGCGCGGCGCACTTCCTGGAACACGCGCTGGGTCACCGCGGGATCGAGCAACGCTTCTCCGCGCGAGACAGCTTCGAGTGCCTTGACCAGGTCATCGCTGCCAATCTGCTTCAAGATGTATCCCGAGGCGCCGGCGCGGATCGCAGAGAATAACATCTCATCCTCGGCGTAGGAGGTAAGCATGATCACTTTTACATTCGGATGTTTCGTAACAATTTGCTCGCAGGCTTCAATCCCAGAAGTGCCCGGCAGACGAATATCCATTACCACCACATCGGGCTTGAGATTGTCTGTTTTTTCAATGGCTTCGCGCGCCGAGCTGGCTTCTGCGATCACGTCAAATTGGGGATGACGTTCCAATAAAGATTTTAATCCCAGCCGCACGACCTCATGATCGTCTACCAGGATGATACGTTGTTTGGCAGGTTGCTTTGGCATACTATCGATTTTACACCAATATTCCTCAAAATATGAGTAAATTGGGTCATTTTACCGATGGAAGATTATCCGCATCATGCGATGCCTGAATTCCACTCGGTTTTTAGGCATTTTTTCCCTTTTTATTCTCTCCATTAAATAAAAAAGTGACAGCCACGTTCGCAAAGCGCGTGACTGTCACTTTTCAGGTTAGATTATTTTGCTTTGACAGTAATTGTCTTGGGTTTGACCTCTTCCACTTTCGGCAGTTTGATTGTCAAAATGCCATTCTCAAAAGCGGCATCTGCCCGATCGGAGATAACCTCAGTAGGAAGGGTTATGGATCGTTCAAATGAACCCCAGCGATGCTCACGGATATGCCAGGACTTGTCCTTCTGCTCCTCTTCGGACTTCCGTTCGCCTCGAATGGTGAGCAAATCGCCTGTAACGTTGATCTGCACTTCATCGGCTTTGAAGCCTGGAAGAGTGGCTTTCACCACAACCTCATCATCGGTCTGGTACATGTTAACTGCAGGCGCAGACCAGCCGCCATCCCTAAGGCTGATCGGGCGTGTGAACGCGTCGTCAAAAAGACGATCCATCGCCTCACGCAGGGTCATCATCTCACGAACAGGTTCCCAACGGGTTAAATTAGACATAGCAACCTCCTTGAAGTTGAATGTTTATATTTACGCCCTTAATATAAAAAGCCTGTGTTAAAAAAACACAAGCTCCGTATAAAAAATTCGTCAGAGTTTTTGAGGAAAACCTTGCGAAGGTTTTCCTGGCGAGATGTGCCTGAAGGCGTTCGATCTTCGCAAGGCTTAATTACTTGGATTCAGTCTTTTGCCTCTTGTAATCGACAAAGCGATAACCAACGCCGCGCTCCGTAAGGATATACTTTGGGTTGGCAGGGTCCTTCTCCAATTTTTGGCGAAGATAATTAATGTAGAGACGCACGTAATGCGGCTCGTCCCGATATTCGTATCCCCATACTTTTACAAGCAGCTGATCATGGGTGATCACCCAGCCCGCGTTTTGCACCAGATGATAAAGCAGGCGATATTCTGTAGGGCGCAATTTGACGAGTTTGCCTTCCAGCCAGATCTCGCGACGGTCGAAATCAATCTTGAGGCGGTCATCCACTTCGATGATGTCATGCATCGAGCCGCTGGCGCCCTCCGTACGACGAATAACAGCTTTCACACGGCTGACCAATTCGCGTGGGCTGAAGGGCTTGGTAATGTAATCATCCGCACCCAGCTCGAGGCCGCGCACGCGGTCATCTTCTTCCCCTTTCGCAGTCAGCATGATGACCGGCACATTGCTGCCCTCACGAATGGTCTCAAGCACCTCGAACCCGTCCATATCGGGCATCATCACATCCAGCAGGATCAAATCGGGGGTAACATCCCGCAATTTTTGGATGGCTTGCTTGCCATTGAACGCTTCCGCAACTTGAAAGCCATCATGCTCCAAATTCATGCGAATAAAACGCACCATCCGCTCTTCATCGTCCACAACGAGAATGCGTCGGCGGTCAAACTCTTCAGGCATGTATTATTCCCTCACAAAACCAATCAGGTGTTCTTCGTCTTCACTTTCCAGAATTTCGATCAAGGTGATTCTAACCACCGGCCAGATCACTTTGACCACATTATGCTCAAGATAATGAATGTCCTTGCCATCCCGTAAACGCGGATTGGAAATTGTGATCAAGTTATCGGATGGTTTCGGCAATTCTTCAACCTCGCCCAGAATCGATGGTTCCCCGGTGATATGCAAAATGACAGAATACGCCATCTCTCTACCTTTCCAAAAGGAGTTTCCTAGATATTGCGAAGAAGGACTTGAATCTTGAGTTTGCCCAAAGCAACAATATCGCCATGACTCAGAGACTCTTCCACATGAGGGTTGATTCGGCGCCCATTAATGTAGGTACCATTGGACGAACCCAAATCCATCACCAGCACACGACTCGAATCCCGCTTGACCACAGCATGGAGACGAGAAACGCCTGAGGCATAAGCCTGGTAGGGCGTCAAATCAATATCGGGCATGATCGGCTGACCTTCGCTGAGACGCCCCAATGTAAATTCGTTTCTGGAGGCGAGCGGGAGGATCTTGCCGCTATCCATAAGATGCAAGGAGATCCAGCTATTCGTAGGAGCAGATGAAGGTTCAGGGCGAGGAGATTTCTTGCTCAGTTCCTCCGCGATCTGTTCATCGGTAATCGCCTGTGTAATCAGGGTGTCCACCCCATCCAGTTGTGCACCACATTCTGCACAGAACATGGCCCCAGTCACATTTTTATACTGGCAATTCGGGCAAATAATCATGAGATCAACTCCTTCTTAGTCGGCGCATTAAATAGAGAGCGTGTGCCATATTTGATCTGCTTG
>DASWEH010000496.1:0-5239 GCA_036394895.1 Anaerolineales bacterium | reverse complement strand
AGAGACAGAACAACGCGCCGCGGAACTTGCCATTATTAACAGTGTGCAAACAGGTCTGGCTTCCAATCTGGAGATGCAAGCCATTTACGATCTGGTCGGCGATAAAATTCGCGACATCTTCGACGCACAAACTGCCTTCATTACAACCATTAACCAACAGACAAAAATGGTACATACACCCTATTATATTGAAAAGGGAGAGCGATTCTATCTTCAACCCCGACCTTATCCAGATTTGGTCAAATACCTAATTCGCACACACCGGTCAATCCTTATCAAAGAAAATTGGGGTAAAAGTTTAAAGGTACTTGGTATTAAGTCCATCAAGCTCGCTGGAGAATCATCCAAATCTGGCGTATTTGTACCGCTCACTGCAGGCAATGAAGTAATTGGTCTAATAAGTCTGCAAAATGTTGAGCATAATAATGCTTTTACTGAATCGGACGTGCGCCTCTTGCAGACTCTCGCCAATAGCATGAGCGTTGCACTTGAAAATGCCCGCCTCTTTAACGAAACCCAGCGCCTGCTCAAAGAGACAGAAGACCGCGCTGCTGAACTTGCCACTGTCAATACAGTCAGTACTGCGCTGGCAGGCGAATTGGATTTGAACGCGTTGATTGAGCTTGTTGGCGAACAAGTCCGCAACGCGTTCACAGCGGATATTACCTATGTTGCTTTGGTAGATGAAGAAACGAATGTTATTAACTTCCCTTACGAACATGGCCAGCATTTGGAGCCTTTGCCACTCGGTCAGGGGCTCACCAGCAAGATCATCGAACAGGGTAAGCCACTGCTTATCAATCAAGATATTGACAAACGTCGCAAACAGTTAGGTGCTGCTCAAATTGGTGTTCAAGCGCGATCTTATCTGGGTATGCCTATCTTCCTTGGTGGCAAAGCCATTGGTGTGATCAGTGTGCAGAGCACAGAGCAGGAAAATGTCTTTGATGAAAACGATCAGCACCTGCTTGGTACGATTGCAGCAAATGTAGGTGTGGCACTACAAAACGCTCGTCTCTTTGCTGAAGTCCAAACTCGCAACCGCGAAATTTCCGAGGCACTTGAACAACAAACCGCTACCAGTGAAATATTGAAAGTGATCGCCAGTTCACCCACCGACATTCAACCTGTGCTGGATGTGATCGCGCAGAATGCAGCGCGCCTATGCGACCCTGCGCTTGCAACCATTCGTCTAATTGAGGGTGAATCACTTCGTCAGGTCGCTGATTTCGGACCCAGCGGAAACTTGCCCGGTGGGGATATATTTCCTCTCGACCGTGGTTCGGTGAGTGGACGAGCGATAGTCGATCGCCAACCCATTCATGTTCACGACCTCGCCGCGGAAATTGAGACCGAATATCCAGCGATGAAGGATATCCAAAAGCGCTACAACGCGCGCACCGTACTCGCCGTACCGCTGCTGCGCGAAGGCATCGCGATTGGAAATATCTTGCTTCGCCGTACCGAGGTGCTTCCATTCACCAGCGTGCAAATTGCGCTGCTTGAAACCTTTGCCTCACAAGCGGTGATCGCCATCGAAAACGTGCGACTCTTCAACGAGCTGCAGGACCGCAATCGCGAAATCACTGAATCACTCGAACAACAGACAGCCACCAGCGATATTTTGCAGGTCATTGCCAGTTCGCCAACGGAGATCCAACCAGTGTTGGACATCATTGCTCAAAATGCGGCTCAGCTTTCAGCATGGGATGATGCGCTCATCGACATTGAAGATCAGGGAATTCTGCGTGTCGCCGCCCATTATGGGAATATCCCAATGTTTCCCGTAGGGGAAGGAATTCCGCTCAATCGGGACTCGGTGGCTGGCCGCGCCATTATTGAAGGGCACACCCTTCAAACGATCCACAAACAGCCGGGCGAGGAATCAGAGTATCCCGAAGGCGATAAGTGGGCGCGGAAATACGGTTATCGGATGACTTGTAGTGTCCCCCTACTACGTGAGGGCAAAGCGATTGGTGCGATCACCATTCGCTGCGACAAACCGAACTTGCTGAACAAGAAACAAATCGCGTTGATAGAGACCTTTGCCAGCCAGGCCGTAATCGCAATCGAAAACGTGCGGCTATTCAATGAAACCCAACACCTGCTTAGCGAAACTGAACAGCGCGCAGCTGAATTGCAGATCATCAACAGTGTGCAGGATGGACTGGCATCCAAATTGGAAGTACAGGCAATCTATGATCTGGTCGGCGACAAGATACGGGACATCTTCCACGCACAGGGAACCGCCATCTATCTCTTCGACCATGAAACAGAAATGCAAGATACTCCCTACTGTTTTCTGAAAAAACGTTTCCCCATCGATGCACATCGCTTCTCCGACATAGCAAAATTAATGATCGACAATCCTCAACCTAAAATTTATCGTAACCTTGAAGAATACCGCGCCCTCGGCGGCAAGGTACTTGAGAACGAGCAGGAATACAAGTCTGGCATGTATGTCCCGTTGACAGTCGGCAGGGAGATCAAAGGCATGATTGGCATCGCCAGCCTTGAAAAAGAGAATGCCTACGACGATTCAGATCTGCGCCTGCTAAATACACTTGCCAATTCAATGAGTGTCGCGCTTGAAAACGCGCGCCTCTTTGATGAGACCCAGCGCCTGTTCAACGAAGCGCAGGAAGCCCGCGCCGCCGCCGAACAAGCCAACGAAGCCAAAAGTTCCTTCCTTGCGACCATGAGTCATGAGATCCGCACGCCGATGAATGCGGTGATCGGTATGAGCGGCCTGCTGATGGATACCAATCTCAACAAGGAACAACGCGACTATGCCGAGACCATCCGCAACTCGGGCGATGCCCTGCTTGCCATCATCAACGACATCCTCGACTTCAGCAAGATCGAAGCCGGCAAGATGGATGTGGAATACCAACCCTTCGACCTGCGCGAATGTGTCGAATCCGCGCTGGACCTGACGGCTGGGCGCGCCATCGAAAAAGGTCTTGATATTGCCTACCTCATTGATGACGATGTGCCAACGGGCATCAAAAGTGATGTGACGCGCCTGCGTCAAATCCTCATCAATCTCTTGAGCAACGCGATCAAGTTCACAGAAAAAGGTGAAGTCGTTCTCACCGTCAAAAAAGGCAAAGCGAAAAACGAAATTCAATTCACGGTGCGTGATACAGGTATCGGCATTTCAGAGAATCATGTCTCGCGTCTCTTCCAATCCTTCTCGCAAGCCGATTCATCCACCACCCGCAAGTTCGGTGGCACAGGGCTGGGTCTCGCGATCAGTAGGCGTCTCGCAGAAATGATGGGCGGTGAAATGCGTGTGGAAAGTGGAGGCATTGGCAAAGGTTCAAACTTCATCTTTACGATCCAAGCCGAATCTGCCAAAATCCCCGAACGCAAGACCGCCCGCGACATCAAAGGTATCCAATCTGTTTTGCAAAACAAGCGCGTTCTCATTGTGGATGACAACGCTACCAATCGCCGTATCCTTATGCTTCAGACCGAAAAATGGGGCATGACAGCACGCGAAACCGAGCATCCAAGCGAAGCGCTCGAGTGGATTCAAAGCGGTGAACATTTTGACCTCGCGATTCTGGATTTACAAATGCCCGAAATGGACGGCGTTATGCTCACGCGTGAAATCCGTAAAATACATCCTGAAGAATCACTGCCGATCATTCTGTTGACTTCCCTGGGCAGGCGTGAAATCGGTGCAGATGACTTAAACTTTGCAGCATATCTGATCAAACCTCTCAAACCATCCGCTCTGTACGACGCTCTGGCAGGCCTCTTCGCAAGGAACGTGATCGTCCCGAAAGTTGATACGGCGAAGCCCGCCATGGATATAGATCTTGGCAGAAAGCATCCTCTGCGCATTCTATTGGCAGAAGATAACGCGGTGAATCAAAAACTCGCTTTACGCATCCTGGAACAAATGGGTTATCGCGCCGATGTTGCATCCAATGGCATCGAAGCAGTAGAATCCATCGAGCGACAGAAATACGATGTAATCCTCATGGATGTGCAAATGCCGGAAATGGATGGACTGGATGCCACACGTGAAATCCGCAAATTGGCAAATGTGACACAGCCCCATATTGTCGCAATGACCGCCAACGCCATGGAAGGCGACCGCGAAATGTGCATCGCAGCAGGCATGAACAACTACATCAGCAAGCCCATCCGCGTCAATGAATTGGTCGAAGCATTGTTGAAAGCAGAGAGAAAGTAATGAGAGAGTATCCAAGTAAACAGATACACAAGGAAATAGAGGAACAAGTCTCTATGTACCTGTATACCTGTTTTCTTGGAAATTGATACCTATAACAGAAGGGATATGCTCCATGTCCATAATTGACCCAGCTACCTTCAATGAACTCAAACAAATGTCTGGCGTAGATTTCATTAATGAATTAATCGATGCATTCCTCGATGATGGGCCAGATATGATTCAGAACATGTACACAGCCCTGGATGAAAAGGACATTGAATCGTTTCGGCGGAATGCCCACTCATTAAAGTCCAATGCTAATACGTTCGGAGCCACAGAACTTGGCACACTCGCGAAAGAATTGGAATTTATGGCAAAAGAAAATAATCTCGAGGTGGGGAACCGGCTGGAGGTCCTAAAGGAAGCGTTTGGCAAAGTCGCGGAAGAACTGAAAGGGATGCGTACATGAGGTTTGCACACGAGCCAGGTTATCTCCTGGTCGTTGACGATAACAAGGTCAACCGTATTCTGCTCGCACGTGGACTTGAGGGGGATGGGCACAAAGTCGAGACAGCCGAAAATGGAAAGCGAGCCCTGGAAAAACTGAGAACCGATTCTTTTGATCTTGTTTTGCTGGATATTGAAATGCCAGAGATGAATGGCTATCAGGTACTTGAAACCTGTTTGCGAGACCCTGAATTGCGCGATATTCCTATTATCATGACCTCTTCACTTGATGAAATCGATAGCGTTGTCAAATGTGTGGAATTGGGCGCGGAAGATTATCTCAACAAACCGGTCAACCCGATTCTTCTGCGGGCACGTGTGAATGCCAGTCTTGAAAAGAAACGTTTGCGCGATGAACAACGAAAGTTATTTCGCACCTTCGCCACAAGAGAAGTCGCAGATGAATTGTTGAGGACAGGCTTTTCGCTTGGCGGCAAATATGTCAATGCCAGCGTGATGTTCGCAGATATCCGCTCCTTCACAGCCATTGGCGAAAAACAGGAGCCTTCCGATACCATCGAATTGCTTAATAACTATTTTGCTTTG
>DASWEH010000495.1:0-9621 GCA_036394895.1 Anaerolineales bacterium | reverse complement strand
AAGGATATGAATCCTTATATGAGGAATGCAAATATCCCTCCATACTTCGGCGAAAGATTGATCCTACAGGAACCTGAGAATATGGGCGAGCCGTCGCCGGAAGATGCTGGAAGTTACGCCTATCTGATGCAATTCATGGATGGAAACCGAATCGATCTGAGTTTTCACGCGCCCGAAAAATGGAAATTTGTGACCGGCGACAGTCAGTCTATTGTCCTGCTCGATAAAGATAACGCCTCGGCGAACTTCCCCCAGCCAGTGATGTTGACTACTGGGCTAGGAAACCCACAAACAAACAGTTTCAGGATTGCTGCAACGAGTTCTGGTGGATGAATCCCTATGTAGCAAAAGGGCTATGGCGCGGTGAATTCACCTACGCAAAATGGATGATGGAGGTGGTTCAGGAGCAACTCATGGATATGCTCACCTGGTATTTTGGCATCAAAACCGATTTCAAGAAAGCGCCAGGGAAACAGGGTAAGTATCTAAGAGCATATGTCGAGCCCGATATATGGGCGGAACTGGAGAGAACTTACTCAGACGCTAATGTTGAGAACAACTGGGAATCATTATTTACAGCAGATAGTCTTTTCCGTCGTGTGGCAAAAGTTGTGGCCGAGCAATTCGGCTTCCAATACCCGCAACAGGATGATGATAACGTGAGTAGGTTCATAAGAAGAATAAAGAACCTGCCAAGGGACGCGAAAGAAATATAGCGGTGTATCAATTTTCATTTTTAAATCGGTTCGAAACAGGGTAAATCTGCCCAACACAGCGTGCAGCGTGCACCCGACTGGTGGGAGTCTGCGCGTTTTCAGGCACTTTTCGCGGCCTGGAGTTGGTTCTGACAAAATCGCGTTATCTCGTCCCACCCACCAGCGGGTAACGCGAACCGTTGGGCGATTGGTACGCCAACTTGATCCCCACTGTTTCGGGGGACCTCATCGTATTTGTAAACGAGAAATCACTTTTAACTGTGGCTATACCAATTTGGGAATCCAATAATTTAGTTCCACTATTCCGTCTCAGAGTCGCCAATCTTTTGGGAATGATCGGAATAAACCACAAAGAAATCGTAAATGAAATAAGCCATTATGACCAAATTCAATTTGGTAAAACCGCGAGTCGCAGGATATTGGGATCGATGAACGATATAGCATGGCAATATCAAACTATGGCGGAAGGCACTGAGAACAAAATAGACTTAAGTCTTTCGAACGCTGAATTAAATCTAAGTCAGATGCCCTGCAAACCTATAGATTACAGGTTCCCGTCCGAAATTGCCAAAGAGTTGTTAGACCAAAAGAAAAAGAATGCCAGCTAACGCAGCCCGCAGCGCGGGACCTGCGATGTGCACCCGACCCATCCCTTCGGCGAGCGCTGGGACACGTGGTGATCTGGCCGCGCGAAAGGGTCTACACTTCGCTCAAGCATAATTCTATGCACACATTAATGGATTAGAATCAACGAAATTTTCTAACAAGACAAACTATTTAAGGAGGCAAAAACTATGCGACGTAGGAATTGGCGAATGATTATTGTTGGTTTTGTTCTTATTGTCCTGGCTCTCGGATTTTATTTCTTCATGCTATCCATCGCCTCGACGTCTACCGATCCTATGGCATTGATGCAGACGGTTGGAACAGTTTCTGGAGCCGCCGTGGGTATCAGCCTCGTCATGATCATCATTGGGCTGATCGGGAAAAAGGCTTAGATATCCAAAATGTAGTTGGCATGAATTCACACCGGATAAAAAATCTAGGGGGAGACCACCATCCACCAGCCTGGCCCACCCGGATCTCCGTTGTTTTGCCAGGCATGCCAAACACCTTCACTCCCAGACCAATCATCCGTTTCTTGCGTCCCCGTCAGTGGGTCGTTGTAATGGATGAGGATCCCATTTTCCCGGTTTGGGTCGGTGGATATTCCGGTCACTAATATAAAATGAGCTTCGGAGTCCGGGTCGCTGAAATTGGACAGGACATCAATGATCACAGGTTCGCCCGCGCGCAGTCGTTGAATTAATAAGTACAATCCCTGATTGGAACTCAGCACCGTCCCTGAAGATACTTTATCTGCATAATGTCGCGCGATCTTGACCATGTTGGAAGGGCTGGTAAACGGCGGAATGCCTTCCGTGAAATATCCTTGCGCTGTGGCATAGCCAATAACTTCTTGCTCGTTGATTGGCGTTCCTGGATAGGCATAGTTATATGCCATCACAATGACAGCTTCGCCGCAAGAAGTGCTTTTGGATTGCTGGATTGCATCAACCTGAAGGTTTAAAGGTTCTTGTTGAAGCCGCGCAATCGAGGATTGCCGGATCATTTGGCTAAAGGCAGCCAGCGCCAGTGCCCCAATGCCAACCAGGCCGATGATTTTCAAACGGGATTGTTTTTTTAGTTCCATTAATTATTTTAACGAAGCCTCGATAGGCTTGACACGGCTGTCTATTCTAAATGAAAATATGATAAACTGTGTCTAAATCCCGTTATATTTATATCATTAGCTGAATAGTGATTTCCTTTGGTGCGTTCTGCGCGCAATAATATGATCTCACCAACTTATGGATCAACCGTATTACATTTCCAGGAGTAAATCATCAGAAGGAGAGTGTTATGCCTACCAACCCATCCACCAAAAATCCCGTTGTGTTTGTCCATGGTCTTTGGCTGCATGCGGAGTCGTGGAAGCCATGGATAGAATTCTTTCGCCAGCACGGTTATGAAGCCAGCGCTGCCAGTTGGCCGGGCGATTCAGAAACCACAGAAGCAACTCGCCGTAAGCCGGATGCGATCGCGGGTTACGGTGTTGGTGAGATCGCAGACCATATCGCCGGTCAAATCAAAACACTTAAGCAGAAACCTATCCTGATCGGCCATTCCTTTGGAGGTTTGCTTGTCCAGAACCTGCTCGGGCGCGACCTTGCCGCTGCTGCAGTTGCAATAGATCCTGCTCCTATCAAGGGCGTGCCCGAATTGCCTTTGTCTGCTCTGAAATCCTCGTTCCCTGTGCTGGGAAATCCGTTCAATTTTAACCGCGCTATATCGCTGACAGAGCCACAGTTCCGCTTTGGATTCACGAACGCCGTATCCGAACAGGAAGCGAAGGAACTCTACACAAAATATGCAATGCCCGCGCCTGGGCGGCCTTTGTTCCAGGCGGCTACAGCAACGTTCAATCCGAATTCGGCGACCAAGGTCAATTTGACCAATACGACGCGTGGACCGTTATTACTCATTTCGGGCTCTGAAGACCATACAGTCCCGCCTGTCTTAGTCAAGAGCGCGCTCAAAGCCTATCGCAAGTCTTCGGCTGTGACAGAGCTCAAGGAGTTCGCCGGACGCGGCCACTCCTTGACGATTGACAGTGGCTGGCGTGAGCTCGCCGATTACATTCTGGGCTGGCTGAACGCCAAGGGATTTTAAAGGAGAACATTATGGGACTATTTGGCTTTGGAAAGAAACCTGATAAGAACGCACCTGTCCTCTCGGCGGAGGAAGTGCGCAGGCGTTTGCTGGCGTTGAACCGCGAAACGGCTCCGTATCAAATTGTGGAGGGTTCTGCTGAGAACGTGGATCTGATCGCTGAGTGGAAGATCGTGGACACGCGCTGGTACGAAATCTTTGCAAAGGCGAACCTCACCAAGGTTTTTCGTATCTACATGAAGTTTGATGAAGCTAAACATCAGGTGCGTGCGAAGGATGAAGAATATACGGTGGAGTGGAGAGCCGGTGTGCCGTCACTTTCCATGTCTGTCAGCAAGTTTCAGGGACAGACCACCTCCATTGAGTTTGGCACAGCCTATGCGTTTACAGAAGAGCTCCAACCGGGGCAGGTTTATCAATACCGCTTTAGCACCAGTGAGATCAAGAAACCAATTCAGGAGGCGGTCACTGCCTGTGGCTGGACCTATAAAGGGGTAGCGTTTGGAAAGTTGTAAGCAAGCTTCAGTTGAGTCACAACGGTCACCTACTTACATAGTATCGCATAATATACTAAACCGAACTTGTGATATTCACTCGTAATTTTTACCAAAAAGTTTAGTAACGCATATTATGCGTGAGACAAGCGATAATGCAGGTAACCGTTTTTTTGTCACACTCCTGGAACAATTCACTAGCAAGGAAGACATTGCTGGAGGATTCACCAGCCAATGGGACTATTACGTTGAGGAATGCAAAGTGATGACTTTCGTCAGTTGTCAAAAGCGGAGTTGGGTACCAAAATCACTACGGAGTGTGAAAAATGACGATATTTGATTCGAATGAAAAAGTTGAATTTCTGGCTACACAATGTCTATATTACGATAGATATATCGATTGCCAGTGTTATTTGGAACGGGTGAATGTGGATGGGAAATACGGCCTGGTGTGTGGCGAGGAGTCCGCTGAGCATGAAACTCGTTCGAAGGTCCTTCTTGAGCCGATCTATGATGAGATCAAGATCTACAAAGTATCAAGTCCGAAAGCCATCTACAATAAATATGCGGTCTTCGCCAATGGGAACAAGGTCGGGCAATTCACCCTTGTTTTGAATGCCTGGGTGCCACTTTGCGCTCAGAATAATTAACCTCCTTGGCAAGAACATGTCGTTGCGAGGAGGTGGTCTTCCGACGATGCAATCTCCCACGAAACGGGACTCTCTTATCGAGAAGTTTAATCCGTTTAAACGGAGATTGCTTCGCCTGTGGCTCGCAACGACATGCTAACTGAGGCGTAGCTTTAAGTAAGGGTGCCGCGGATTGAAATTGAGAAGTAGAAATTGCCCCTATGCCGTTTTTGCACTATCGGTCGGATCCGTGGTGCGGAAACCTACCCGACGATGACTCCCATCGCAAAAGGGTTTATTCTCAGATTGACCACATCGGCATAATGCGACCCGCGTGTCTTCCCGAATCAGACGACCGCCTGTGCCTGTAATCCGTAAGTGACCTCGAACATACAGTGGACCGTTGGGGCGCGCATTGATGATTGTTTCCTCCGGCTGCGGCTCCTGTGGACCACCATCCAGCCGCTCGAAGTGCAATGCTCCCGTCGGGCACATCATGACTACTTCGGCGATCTTCTCCGCCGTCGCCGCATCGACCTTGACCCACGGCCGGCTCTCAGGCTGGAAGACTTCTGGCAAGCCGCGAAAACAGTACCCGGCATGGATGCACAGCTTCGGCTCCCATAAGACAGCGATCTGATCATTACGGTATATACGCTCCACGCCAGGCCGCCTGCGCGCTTCGTTTTCATTGATGGGTCCGTTCTCTATTTCCATATTTTCTCCAAATTCGGTAAATAACATTAAAACGTCACGTGGCTCACTATGGGCGAGCGGCAGTTTTATAGTCCTATTAACGAACATATGCCAATATCACGACTGGCAGGGCTGCCAGGGAAGGAATAATTTCGTGCGGGTTCGCTACCAGTATACCGCTGGAGGGTCCGCCATCCAGGTTGATCGCAATGTCCAGATTCAGATCCGACTCCGTCAAGTAGAGGCTTAACTGGTGTAACGTAAAATATCCTCGAGGGGCAAGGATAAAGAGCATATGACCATTCTTATCTTGCGCAATAACTGTTCGTCTGGCTTTCACATTATCTTCATGGGCTTCATCGAAGCCAAGTTCGCTACCCGGTTTGACGAGCATGGGAAACGATTGTAAGGCTGCACGTAACGGCTCGTTTGGGCTATAGGGTTTCTCTGCAAGCCATCGTAGTTCTGCACCGCCATCATTGATTGCCAACATTCCCGTAAATGGTTCATAACTGCTTCCAAATATTTGTCCATTTATGATGGTTAGCCCATTGGGAATATATTTTTCATTCTCTATGCGGAAGTAACCGCCATTCAGGATGATCAGGGCATCCGTTTCGGTCTGCCAGTCCTCCAGGGACTGTGGACGCTCGTGATAAGCGACGTCCAGCCGGAATTGATTTTGATCGAGGCGGAAGATATACAAAGATTCGACCCATTCAGCCTGGTCGTTATCAATATGGATCAAGCGCCGCTCCAAGCCTAGCTGGGTCCGATCGTAGCTTGATCAATTGGATTGCAGCCCAGGAGAATCCAATTGACAAGAAGAAAGAAGAGAAATGTTCGGGAAATATACTTGAACATGGTCATGATCATAGCATCCATTCAAATAGAACCAGAGTATTAATTGCAATGAGGCAGCACCTTTTATGTTTTGTTATTCCTTTTCCTTCTGAAAAACGTAGAGACCACCAATCCGAATCAAGTATTGAAATCAGCCTCAATTTCCGTATACTTTGATAAACCAATGAATGACATACCTGAGATCAAAGAGATTGATGCAACGATGTTGACGGAGCCCGTCCGGCAGGCACTGGGCAGCAGGTCCGCAGAGATTCGTCATTGGGAACATCACCCAATCAGTTACATCAACACCGAAGTGGCAAACTTAGGCTTGCACCGCTTTAAGGGAATCGCGCGGGAGGGAGTCGAAGACCGTGCATGGTCGATTGTGTTGAAGGCCGTGGATGCCCCAATCAATGACACAGATCCGAGCCAATGGAATTATCATCGCCGCGAGATTTTGGCATATGAAGAGGGGCTGCTCACCGATCTGCCGGGTGGCATATCGGCTCCGCGCTGTTTGGGTATTACCAAATACTCCAACGGCGTTTGTTGGCTATGGCTTGAGGATGTTCTGAATCCTGGGAGTTCAGCCTGGTCGCTAACCGAATATGGACTGGTAGCGCGGAATCTTGGTCAGTTCAACGGCGCGTATCTGACCGGTCATGCGTTGCCGAGCTTGCCATGGCTCAGTCGACATTGGTTGCGAGGTTGGTTGAGCTACTACGAGACGAGCAATCGCGAGGCTTTGGAGTTGCTCCAAGATGAGCATTTTTGGGAGCAGTCCCTGTTGAGGTCTGCCTTTCCACGCCAGATCACGGACGAGGTTTTACACCTTTGGGAAAGCCACGAATCACTTTTACGCACACTCGATAGATTGCCACAGACCTTCTGTCACCTGGACGCTTATCGTCCCAACCTCTTTCTTCACAGGGATGGTCAGGGCTCGAATCAGACGGTGGCTGTCGATTGGGTATTTATGGGCATCGCTTCCGTTGGAGAGGAGATCGCCAATCTATTGGCAGCGAGCCTGATATGGCTGGAGTACGATGCAACGGAAGCCAGGAACCTCGATGAAGTGATATTCAACAATTACCTAAAGGGACTGCGGGATGCGGGCTGGCAGGACGATCCCCGGCTTGCGCGCCTGGGCTATACTGCCGCGTGCGCGTTGCGCTGGGGCGTGGTGGGCTTGTGGTGGTTGCGGTCGCTGGGAGACTCTGGCAAGCAAGCTGAACTTGAAACCCATTGGAACCGCCCCCTAGCGGAATTGGTGTCACAATGGGCGAGAACGACAACTTATATTCTTGGCTTGGCGCAGGAGGCTTATCAACTCCGGGAGGAACTCGATGTTAAAGAGTGACAGTCACTTCACACAAAGGATATACAAATGAACAGTAGCCGTTCGTTCGACCGCGCCGCAAGTTTTTATGACCAGACACGACCGTTCCGCGAGTCCATTGCAAAGCCTGGCGTTCAAGCCATCCTTGATATCACCGGGCTGAAGGCTCGCGTCCTCGATGTAGGGACCGGCACAGGGCGGATCAGCATCCCCTTGCTGCAACAGGGACTGGATCTGATCGGATGCGACCTCTCATTAAAAATGTTAGCGCGTTTACAAAAAAAGTTGCCATCCGCACGCATTGCCCAATCAGACGCATCTGCCCTACCGTTCCCCAGCACTCATTTCATGTTCGTGTTGACAGTGCATGTCCTGCATCTGATTCCCTCCTGGCGAGAAGTCTTGCGTGAGATACAGCGGGTGCTCACGTCGGGCGGTGCGTATCTTAATATAACAACCTGGGGTTCAACAGGAAATTCCACTCGCGAACGGCTCCGGATGCATTGGCGGGATTGGCTGGGAACACAGGGCCTGAATGCAGGCAATCCTGGAATCCAGGGTCGTGAGCAATTAGTGGCCGAACTCCAATCCATGGGCGCACGATTGACAGAGGTGGAAGTCCTGCGTTACCCACTTGTATTTACCTTACGTGAAGAACTGGAGCGTTTTGCGTCGCGCATCTATTCAGATTCGTGGGAGATCCCGGATGCCATCTTTGAGTCCAGCCTGGAAGAACTGCGGACCTGGGTGAAGCATGAATACGGCAACCTGGATCAACAACTTCAAGATGAAGTTCGGTTCTCGATTGATGTCGCGCGTTTCGAGGATTAATCTACCTATCCCTATATGAGGCATTAAGCATAACCGACAGCTGGGAAGGTCGTAAAGGTGACTGTCACTTCGAATCAAGCAAGGGGATTCATAACATGCCGCTTCCTCTGAGGAACTTCATCAGCTAGAAGGCGTCGCGTATGTCATGAACCGCCTAATAAGGTATAGCATATATTCAAATTGGATCAGACATCTTGGGGATGTTATCCTTTATAATCTTTGCAGATCAGTTGTTACTGATCACATTACAGGTATGTGCCATAAATATAAATTATCGTAAGGAGAACTGTTCCGATGAAAAAGTTGATGCTCAGACTGGTGGTCATTGTAATGACCCTTCAAGCCTTATTTTTTGTCAAGCCGTCATTCGTCCGTGCCGAAGACATGACCTGCCCTCCCCCAACGACTGTTACCATCGATATCAAACCGGACGGGTACCCTAACAAGATCAATTTGTCTGCCAGCGGGTTGTTACCAGTTGCCGTGCTGACAACACAAGACTTTGACGCAAGCCAGTTCACGCCAGAAATGGCTCATTTGAGTGACGCGAGTATCGCAATGAATTGTGAGGGTGCGGCAGCCATACGTTGGAAGCTGGAGGATGTGAATGGTGATCGTCAGTTGGACCTTGTCTTCTTCTTCAAAATACAGGATCTCGACTTAACCTCAAACAGTACGGCGGCCACATTGATGGCTCACGGCTCTTATAACTCGACTCCTACGCACATCGTAGGAACGGATTCGGTAGTCATCAAGCCTTGACCCCTCCCCGCCTTCCCCAAATCCAAAACAGATAACTGAAATAATTATTCCGAATTTTCAAATTTGGATTTGGGGGATGTGTCACGGAGTGACGGTAGGGGTCAAAAGGTACCAGTCACTTCTGGGATCTTTCTGTAAGGAGCCGCGCAATTCAGTTTTAGCTTGCTTCTCTGATACTGTTGCGTTTCCGCCTCTTCAAAGCACAAAGCGGTTATTATCTATCTCAATAGCTCTGAAAAAGCATAACGGTTTCCATTAATTTCACTAGCGATCCATGCCGCCTGCCGTTGGCAAAGTCATCGCGTTGCTCCTTCAGGAATGAAAACCGAAAAGGGGAGTGTGCTTCCAGTTCGCGCAAATAGGCTGGGGTGTAATAACGATCCGTTCGTCCAATGGTATCGATGAGAAGCAAATCGGCGCCGCGCCGGATCAACTCACGGACCGACTCTTTTACATCGAAACAATCCAGACGCAGCAATACGTTACGACCAAAGTGAAAGGTGCGATTGGCGAGCGCATCCAGCGACCAATGACCGGCTGGCTGTGAATAAATCGTCAAGCGACCCTCCCCACTATCCTGCTCGACGTCCTCCAGA